>CAMAPQ010000081.1 GCA_945860125.1 Klebsiella pneumoniae | reverse complement strand
GAATATCTTCCTCCCTATAGTCCTGACTTAAATCCTATTGAGAAAAAGTGGTCTCAAGCAAAGTCTGTAAGGAGGCGAGATCGATGCGATGTGGATACTCTGTTTGCCACTGGCTTTTAATATGCCATTTTATAAGGTATCAGCTATATTACCTAACGACTGACAACCTAACGACTGACTCAACATAAAATACAGGGGCAAAATTAAGCCATGCTAAATAACTTATCTAAAAAAAGTATTCTCGTAACAGGGGGTGCTGGTTATATCGGCAGTCATGCAGTTAAACAATTGGGTGAGCAAGGTGAGAATGTTGTCGTGCTCGATAACCTTTATTCTGGCTTTGCTGAATCTGTATTATTTGGCAAACTTATCATAGGACATACCGTTGACAAAGTACTGGTTAAGAGAATTATTGAAGAAAACAATATTGATACGATCATGCACTTTGCGGCGCATACGGTTGTACCAGAATCTGTCTCTAATCCATTAAAATATTATCAAAACAATACAGCCTCTACGCTTGCATTACTGGAAGTATGCCTCGAAATGGGCATCAAACAATTTATCTTTTCATCTACAGCCGCAGTCTATGGCATACCTGAAAACCCCTACTGTACCGAAGAAACGCCCACCAGCCCCATCAACCCTTACGGCATGTCAAAACTCATGAGTGAATTCATGCTAAAAGATGCAAGCCTTGCGAGCGATTTAAAATATGTTATTTTGCGCTACTTTAATGTAGCAGGTTGCGACTCATCAGGGCTCATTGGTCAATCAACAAAAAATGCAACTTTGCTGACGAAAGTCGCGGTTGAAGCAGCGGTGGGCAAGCGACAACACGTTTCTGTTTTCGGTACAGATTACCCTACCCCAGATGGTACCGGGGTACGTGATTATATTCATGTGGAAGATCTAGCTACAGCTCATCTGGATGCCTTAACTTATCTTAGAAACAACGGCGAATCTGTTACGCTTAACTGCGGCTATGGCCATGGCTTTAGTGTGAGGGAAGTGCTCGAAACGGTTGAAAAAGTAACAGGCGTTAAGCTTAATATTAAAGAGGAAGCACGCCGTGCAGGCGATCCACCGATGCTGATTGCGCAAGCTCAAAAAATTAAAACACAGCTGAATTGGCAACCAAAACATGATGACTTAAATAAGATTGTACGCACAGCTTTCGAGTGGGAAAAAAAGCTATTAGCTAAACACGTGCCTTCTTAATTTTACTGCTATACCCAAAGTAATTGGAATCACGGTGAGGCGGCAAGGGAGAGAACCCCATGAGCATAGATAAACTATGTGATTGGGTGAACGAGCGCAGCCAACAATGCCGTGTTTTCAAGTACGAAGGGTATATTTAACCTTTTTCGCCTAAGCAAGAGCAAACACTATCAAAGCGGAATTACTTCTTAATCATTTTACAAGCCTGCTTCCTAAGCAGGCTGCTTGTCACTTAATTTATTTTGATCATCGCACACCTTTAAACAATAGCTATATTGATGAACAGAGCCCCTATCAACTTTATCCTGAAGAAGCATCCTTAATTATGGGCGCTGTACCAAAACGAATTCGCGAATTTGCGCTGGGTCGATACTGCTTAAGACGCGCACTGAGTGATCTTCAAATATCGCCTCAGGCAATTTTAACGGGAACGTTTCGTGAGCCTATTTTACCCTTTGGCATCACCGCAAGCATCACACATTGCGATACAGTTTGTGCAGCAGCAGCACTGCTTAAAAGTACTGGAATTAATAGCCTTGGTATCGATTGCGAAGAAAATACGCCACTAGATAGTAATTTAATTGCTCATATTTGCACAGAACAAGAAATTGCTTTTTATCGAAAACATATTCAACCGAATCAACAGACACCAGATATTTTAAGACAAGAAGGCTTATGGGCAAAAACAGTATTTAGCATCAAGGAGAGTTACTATAAGGCGTATTATCAAATCACTGGTTCTTTTCTTGATTTTTTAGAAGCTGAAGTCGTGCTGGATACTAAAAACCAGAGCGCTTCAGTTAAACCCAAGATTCAATCTAAAGTTAATGCAGCTCATCTCCCTAACCTTTTTGGAACCGGCTATTATAAAATGACGGATAGCGCTATTTTCAGCGCAATATCAATCTGTCCGTAACCTAAACGAGGCAAGCATATCGTGTCATATATTTTCTGGATCAGTGCTTTTTTTATTTTATACACCTATGTGGGATACCCTCTACTCATCTATAAACGTTCACAAGGTAAATCACAGCCACCACTCACAGAACCTGAAGAATGGCCAAAAGTTAGCATTCTTATTCCTGTTCATAACGAGATTAAACATCTTGATAAAAAAATAACCACACTTCGCAAGCTAGATTACCCTCGCGATAAGTTACAGGTTACTTTCATTTCTGATGGCTCAGAAGATGGAACAAATGAAAGAATTAAACAAGAACAGGATTTCAATCTCATTGATTATTTTCCAAGACAAGGTAAACCGACCGCTATTAATCGCGGCATTGCATCCGAAACGTTCAGCGAGATTCTTATTTTAACGGATGGTAGGCAAGAAATAGCACCTAATGCGGTTAAACAATTAGTGATGCGTTTATTGCAAGAAAATGTTGGCGCAGTAAGTGGCGAGCTTATGTTTCAAGCATCATCAACACATACGGGCGAGAACGTGGGGTTGTATTGGAAGTATGAAAAAATGATCCGAAAAGCAGAAAGCCTTGTTCATTCTGTTGCAGGTGTTACAGGCGCCCTATATGCAATAAGAAGAGCAGACGTTCAACCGTTATATCCTGAAGCTATTTTAGATGATTTTGAAATACCAATTGCTTTATTAAAGCAAGGAAAACGTATTATTTTTGAAGACTCCGCACATGTTTTTGATGCGCCACAAGAAGATACGAGCGGTGAGTATTTACGCAAAATTAGAACACTAACCGGTAACTTTCAGTCTTTTGAAAAAAATAAGTGGTTATTTCTTCCCCATAAAAACCCTATTTTCTGGCAATTTTTATCACATAAAGTTTTTCGTTTAATGGTGCCTGCGGCCTTATTTTTATGCTTTTTTACCAGTTTTTTTGCGACAGGCTTTTTTTATAAACTTGCTTTAATTATTCAAGTTACTTTTTATGGATTAGCTCTGGGCTCAGAAAGCATTCCTGAACTTAAAAGCAATCGCTACGCAAACTTTGCGCAGGTTTTTGTCAAATTAAACTGGGCATGCGTAGTAGCTTTTAAAAATTATTATTTTGGTAAAATTGATGTTAGGTGGAAAAAAATATGAGTATTCTTTGTTTGATGTATCACGCGATCGTTCGTGATCACCATGAATTTGATGCGCTTGATCAAGATGAAAAAGCATTTACAATTACACTTGAAACGTTCCTTACCCAGTTAGACTTACTCGATAAACTAGACATTCCTATTATTCATCCAGACTGCCTGATTCAAGAACGACCACAGTTTTCTCACAAAGCACACCAAGTATTAATTACGTTTGATGATGGGAACCGAAGCCTTTATGAAGTTGCCTATCCTATTTTAAAAGCACGGGGACTTTCTGCAGTCGCTTTTGTCACAACTGATTTTATAGGACAAGATAGCAATTATTGCTCTTGGGCAATGCTCAAGGAAATGGCAGAAAACGGCATTCATATTCAAACACACGGACATACACACCGTTTCTTTACTGATCTTTCAGAGAAAGAAGCCTTGGATGAGCTCGTACTTTCAAAACAACTTGTTGAACAGCATACGGAAAAAAATGTTTACGCCCTTTCTTTCCCTGGCGGCTATTTTAAAAGTCGAGATGTAAATTATGCCCATAAGGTAGGTTATCGATTCTGCTTTACATCAGATACAGGCATTATTGACCCAGATGATTTTGACTTTCTTCAACAACTACCGCGCGTTGCAATTAAGTGCGATACAACAAACGATACTTTTACTAAAATAGTGACGGCTCAAAAAGCACTCTTTTTCAAAATGCGCTTTAAAACCAATCTTAAAAACTGGGTAAGAGATCTCATTGGCAGCCAGTTATATTATAAAATTTACCAAATGCGCTCGAAAAAAATAAAGTTAGCGGAATAACACCAAAATCTTGCGCCTCTTACAACTGCCAGTTTCCTAGGGGCGCGATTTTTAACCGTGATATTTTACGATTAACCTGCAGAAAGCTGTTGATCCTTATGACGATGCATAATGCAGCAATCACTCTCACCTAAAACGAAAGAAGCAGGTACGTCCTCACGCCTAATAGGAGAACCACAAACTTGCCTATTTTTATCCCCTTCAAAATGACAACAAGTAGGATCGTTATAGTGCGAGAGCCATGATCTATAATGTTCTTCACTTACCAAACAGCGTGCTGATACAAAGGCTATAGGGTTCGTCATATAAGACTCAAGTTTATTTAAAGATAACGTTACATATCCCATTCCAGGATGAAAAATGACAAATTTCACACCTGACTCATTTAACTTATGAACGATATCATTAGAAGAAAGATGAGCCCATTTTAGCTTTTCTTTTCTAAGCAAGCTTAACTCTTCTCTTAATTGACTTTGTGTTTGTTTGCGATACGTTAATTCGCTCTCAAGCCTACTCATACGCGTTAAGTATTCTTGCGAAGCATCCGCAATTCTTGTAAGCGTGATTTTTTCATATTCCTCTGTAATTCTTTCTACTGCTTTTTTTGCGTCAACCTGACTACTTTCCTTCGCTTGGGCATATTTTCTTTTCAGTAAATCTAACTCAGAATTTAAATTATCAACCATACCTGAATAGTCATTAACCTTGAGCGTAATGCTATGAAGCTCATTCTTAGAGGTTGCAAGCCTTCGTTCATACTCATCTTTAATTTTATGTATTTCCTCTTGATGAGAATCAATGATTTTTTTCATTTTCTGTCGCTGTTCAGTGAGCACTGAAGCAAGTCTTTCTCTTTGCTCATGCTCAATTTTTCGCCACTCTGTTTTTTTATCTTGCACTTCTTTAACCGCCTGTAAAACAGGCTTATCTCTTTTAGCTTGTTGCTGAGCCAAGAGTTCATTATCGTAATTAGAGAAACCCGATGCGTGCTTTAATCCATACGGATCTAAAGCGCCGCCTTGATCCATGGAAGGGAATGAAGAAGGATGGCGATAAACCCCCTGCATATTTAAAAGATTACGTCTCACTGCATTCATTATTAAAATAAGCGAGTTCAATTCAGGATTATTAAGCTCAGGATCCCATAACTCTTTGGCATACCAAGAAATAGAACATTGGCTACGGCACGATAATCTAAAGTGGTGCCCTTCAATAGCAGGGCTATTACCTGCACGATCTGCTAAGTTTCTTAAAGGTAAGTTCCACTTTTGAGGGGGCCGACCTTCTCGATCAAAAGACAGCTTAAACAATACACAAGAAACAATATTAAGACCCGAATCAATATTAAGATAGGCAGAGCGAATAACCTTGCCACTGAATTCTGGCATTCCCACAACCCCATCCAACACTGCCTCAAATTCAGAGTGATACATTTCTTTAACAATATGGTTTTCTTCGAAAAAAAAGATAACTTCTTGATAATCATTATTAAAATTTGAAAACATGCAATAACCCCCTCAAGCATCCTATCTCTTGCCTCATAAACAAGGCCTTATAATAAGCATAATCAATACGACATTATTGTCCAGCGAGATAAAGGGGGGCGCATCACACTTTGCAGTAAAAGTTAAGCATGGTGGGCGTATTTACGTTGATGAATCCAGATAGCAAATAGCTTCCAAAACCCATCATTACCTTTTTCAAAATATTTTTGAGCGAATTTTAACCAATCCTCTTTTTCTAAGGGCTGATCTCGTACATGGCGCAGACAATCGCCAAAAAAACGCTTACCTTCCGTAGAAGAAAGTAAAAAGTAGACGATGCCCCAGCTTGCAGAATAAGCCAGATCAAGCTCATAATTACTTTGCTTCTCAGTATTTTTCCAGGCTATCATCTGATCAAGCGGCCAAAGCCTGCCTTTTTCTTCAGCTAGAATTAGTAGTTTTTCCCAGTCTGCTTGGGGTGCAATCATAATAGCTTGCCCAGTAACAACACCTTGCTCAAAATACTCAGCCAAACCTTCATGCATCCAAAGGGGGGCGTAGGGAAAAATTTGATGTAATATTGCATGGACAGACTCATGCAGCATCACTTTAAACATTTCATCAAAGTTTGTATTTTTCCACACTACTGCTTCTTGATTTTTAGGCAAATAAAAGCCAGTTGCAAACTCCAATGTGGGCGCAGTTTGTTTTTGATAGCGTTCAAACTCATCCCAATCGTTGAATAATTTTAAATTAAAAGCCAGCGTATCAGGCAGCGTGACACCAAGCATTTCAGAAAAAAATAAAGCGGTTCGATTTAATGCCAATTCAATTTTTTGCCTATCATGCTTAGCTAATGTAAAGCCTTCCTCAATTAGATTAATCGTTAAGGGCGCTCGCAAAATATCTTGATTGATTATATCAAGTAACGTTACAGTAGAATCTTGTGGCATGGTTTCGCCATAATGCACTTTTCCTTGAGCGTCCTTCCATTTTAATAATTTTCTTTGAAATAAAGTTTCTTGTGCTTTATTTCCTAATAAAAATGGTTCTGCTCGAGCGTTAAGTGAAGTATTCACATCAGACTGAGCGACAGAAAAAACATTATCTGACTCAGGTGCCTCCTCTAATATTACAACTGGTTTTGCCTGAAGAAGATGATAATCAATGAGTACTTTATGATACGAAGAAATCAGCTTTACTTTTGTATTTACCGGCAAAAAATACCAAAATACTAAAAAAATAAAGAGTAAAATCAGTGCATTAAATAGCTTATTGAAAAAATTTACCACCATGGCTCCTGTCTTTGTATTACGTTCTTATGCCATATTCATTTCTTTGCATTTAATATTAGACGATAAACATGGTAACCTGTGATCCTTCGCATCTCTTATACTCTTTTTACAAGAGGCGAAGTAGTGCCACTTTTCGGTAAAATCAAGTGAAAAACAGCAAATAATTCAGGCATTGCCTGACTAAGGAAGTAATATGGTTTGTTATTTAGCGTTTCCTATTGAACATGAACTGCAATCACAGTTAAAGCGCCCAGAAGAAACAGTAAAAAGCCTGGCAAATACTGAGCAAAAAGAAAAACTTAATCAAAGTGTTTCCACCTTAATTGATCAAGGTCTGCTTTACTATTTTATGCAACCTCTTGAATTGATTGAGTTGAGCCCTACCGTCAGAAAAACAGCGCTTGCTGGCATGAAGGGTGTTCAGCAATCTATCCACATGTTGGTGGGTAAAGTCATAAAATCTTTAAATCAATCAGAAATGGAAGCGCTTTATGGCTACTTAAAAACAGTTACGCTAGAACAATGCCCAAAATGGTTTTGTGCTTTCCTGTTGGAAGACGCCTTAAAAGGTGATGTTGAGATGCTCATTACCTCCATTAAAAATCAACAAGAAGTACCCGATTTACGGGAAAAACTTCATAAAACAGTTGCCGCTTTAACAATAACGGGGCTTAACTATTTCTTCAGTAAACCACTTGAACTGTTGGAGCTAGGGCTGATTGTGCGTAAAAGCTCTGAACTGGCTTTAAAAGCCATTGAGCATGGCATGCTGTTAGTTATTAAACAGTTATTCAAGGCTGCCAAAGGTGAAGATTTAAACGAGCTTGCGCTGTATGTTGAAAGCCTTTTAGTTGAGGGCGCAGAGGAAAAAGCCGCTTAACTGGTATGCATGTTGCTCACCTTTATTAATGTTAATAAAAACTGACTGAATAAAGGTGAATCCATATGGCTTTTTTTACCCTTTTTGCGCTAGGCATACTTTCACTCGGGCTACTAGGCCTATTCTTTTACTACGAGTATGTTAATAATAACAATAATCGCTCGCCTGCCCCCTACTTAAAAAGAAACTACTTTTATTCAACGGAAGAAAGAAAGTTCTTGGCGGCACTTGTTTATGCCGTTGGCAAAGAATTTCTGATTATGGGCAAAGTGCGCCTTGCTGACATTCTTATTTTAAAACCTGATCTTTCTGCTAAAGGTAAGGTCAAAGCATATGAGAAAATATGTCATGAAAGTATTGCTTTTGTTTTATGTGACAAAAAAAATGGGAAAATTGTTGCTGTACTACAGCTATACAGTGACAATCAAAAAATAGAAAACCAAATGCGAAAAAGCGCTTTCCTTCAACAAGCCTTAAAATCGGTAGATTTACCGTTTCTTTCATTCAAAGAAAATATTAGCTATAACAGCAGTGAAGTGCGCAATTCAATTTTTAAAGCACTCAAAATAATGCCAGACCTACAAGATAAATCTATTCTTAAAAAGGCTTGATTCTCCTGTGTGTGTGTGTAAACGATACATTTACCTAACTGCTTTATCTATTCTTATAGGCCTTCAAAATACGACGAATCAAATGAGGGCCCTCATAAATAAAGCCAGAATAAAGCTGAACAAGATCGGCACCCTGCTTAAATTTTTCCATTGCTTGAGAGGCGCTATGAATCCCACCGACACCAATCATTGCGACATTTTCTCCTAATTTCCCCCTCAAAAAAGCTTGTGCTTCTGTTGCAGAATGAAAGAGTGGTTCCCCGCTTAAACCACCCACCTCACCAGCCATCAATGAACGCTCAACGCCTTTTCTTGAAAGCGTTGTATTCGTTGCAATAACGCCCTCAATACCAAAATAGGTGACTTGCTGGGCAAAAACAGCGAGTTCATCTTTTGCCATATCAGGCGAGACTTTAATCAAAAGCGGTGTAACTTTGCCATGAAGCAGTTTAAGTGAAGCCTGCTCTTCTTTTAATGCCCTAAGCAGATTAGGCAACTGATCACTTAACTGTAACGCTCTTAAGCCTGGTGTATTAGGAGAAGAAATATTAATAACAATATAATCAGCAAAAGCATAGACACGCTTTAAGCAAAATAAATAATCATCAATCGCACGATCTACTAAGGTGGCATAATTTTTTCCAATATTAACCCCTAAAACACCTTTAAAATGTGCAGTTTTTATATTATCCAAAACATATTCAAGACCTTTATTATTAAAACCCATACGATTAATAATTGCTCGCTGATCAGTAAGGC
Source organism: Klebsiella pneumoniae (assembly GCA_945860125.1). Lineage (GTDB taxonomy): Bacteria > Pseudomonadota > Gammaproteobacteria > Pseudomonadales > CAMAPQ01 > CAMAPQ01. The sequence goes on along the minus strand of CAMAPQ010000081.1, from coordinate 1,317 downwards.
GAAATAATCTTGGCAATGGATTTCCAGGTTGAGGATAAGGTGTCACCGTTCCTACTTCTATAAAACCAAAACCTAATGCAGCCAGGGATAATATATGCTCTGCATCTTTATCCAGCCCTGCGGCAAGCCCAACAGGATTAGGAAAAGATAGACCAAGTAGATTCTTAGGTTCAACTTGAACAGCGGGAAATAGTATTTTCAATAGCCCAAATTTATGAGCCCAATCAAGCGCCTTCAAAGAAAAAGAATGCGATTTTTCGGGGGGGAATCTAAATAGTATGGTGCGCAGGAGAGGATAAAGGTCAAACATAATTAAGTTACAGCACTTTTTTAATTGTCGAAAATTTGCCTTTACTTGTATATTCAATAATAAAGGTACCATTAACACCATTATGAGTAATAAAAGGCGATAAAATCGCCGCAGGAAAACGAACTGATCTCCCGTCATCTGTGACAGCAGAAACATCTTGCGCAATACCTTTATACCACAGCAAGTATTGCCAGCGAGGGATGTTAACGGTTACTTGTATTGAATCCATAAAAATTAGGTTGAAGCAGCTAATGAAGTAGGCCATTAATCAAAAATGATTAATTATTATAGAAGAAGAAAAAGTAAAAAAAAGACCAAAAAACGCAATTAAGGACTATAGAAAGGTCATTAATTTATAAGTGTGCATTTATAGTTTGATAAAGAAAGAAATAAGCGTGTATTACAAAAGTGGCGGAGCGGACGGGACTCGAACCCGCGACCCCCGACGTGACAGGCCGGTATTCTAACCAACTGAACTACCGCTCCACTTACAAAAAAATACAACAAAAAAAGCACAATCGTTACAACAAACACGATGGCTTACTTGGTAACCAGACACTTAACATTACTAAGAATAGCACGTAAAATCTGGTGGGTGGTGAGGGGTTCGAACCCCCGACCCTCGCCTTGTAAGGGCGATGCTCTACCAGCTGAGCTAACCACCCAAGCAAGTTCGCGCCATTCTACTGAGTTTTAAAAACCTGTCAAGCATTATTACCTGTGGAAATTTCAAAATTATTCTCATCACATCGGTAACCATATAAAAGCGCAAGCTAGAGCCATGGTTCCGATAAAATTTCTTTTCAGCTTATCGTAACGAGTAGCTACCGCTCTGAAGTGTTTTAATCTTGCAAAAGCATTCTCAACTAAATGTCGATATTTATAAAGACACCAATCAATATCCTCATTGCCAACGGTCGAATTCTTTTTTCTCGGAATAACTGGAGTTCCTCCTTGTTTTCGAATCTGTTCTCTCAGCAGTTCACTGTCATAACCTCGGTCAGCAA
>CAMAPQ010000080.1 GCA_945860125.1 Klebsiella pneumoniae | reverse complement strand
AGGCAAAACGCTAACAGAGAAAAGAGCTGTTAAAAAAGCGAAGAAAGATACCAAAGGCTAAGCTTCAAATTGAAAGCGTAAGCCAAGTACCCAGGCTTCATTAATCGTTGGATTAAAGCCTGGGGATTTAATCCACTGGATATCCGGTTTAACTGTAACGTGAGGCATGACAGGCACTTTAAGTGTTAACTCTAAAGCAGTTTCATTTTGACTTTCTATATTAATTCCTTCACTTAAATAAGAGCTTGAAGTGCCTTGAGCGATGGCTGCGCCATATTCTATTTCCCGATCACCCATAGCGCGCATAGTAGAAACCCCCGCACTTAAATGATGCTTCATTTCGTGCACGCTCCGGTTTGCCCAGCCAAGCCTTATCCACGTTCCTAAATGATCAAGTGAGGCGGATTGTGCAAAAGAGGTATAAAGACCAAAAGCAGGGGCTTCTTTGTCAGCACTGAGCGTTGAAAATTGATCACTGTAACGCCATGCGCCTAAGGTGCAAAAGCTATTGTTGGTGTTAATTGTCTGCCATTCTGCAACGAATAAGATGCCCTCGTTTTTATTAAGATAAATATTATTATATCGCGTACTGTGTGGTGTGCCAGGCACGCCATCTATTAAAGCTGTACGGACAAGATTTTTGGAATTGATTTGCCATTCTGCGCGTGCTGCTAGCGCTGTAAAAGGAAAAATAGAAGGGCCGTTATGACCACTTTGTGAAAAGTCTGGGCCAATGCCGTGAGCGCTATTTATAAATAATTCAGCGGGCACGATATGATCAAATTCAGAATTTAGATCATATGATCCTATCAACCAACCCCACTGACTTTTTCGTCCCTTCAACCAAGCTTCATCAATACGTGCACCTTCAGGCCCATCAATATTGCTTGCAGTAAAGCTATCACCTGCTAATTCCTCACTAAACCCACCATTGCCGGTTGCATGTAATGAGGTGCGCCACTCGATGCTTTTATCGATTGCGCCATTCGCCCCTAATGTGGCTTTAGACATCAAGCGTGTGCCTGATTCTAAGCCGCCCTGTTGATTATGAAAAAGATCATTTGTGAGATTAAAATTCCATGTCATAGCATGGCTTGAATTAACAGCCGTTAAAGTTAACCCTAAAAAAAGGCAAGATAGTTTGATGGTGTTATTCATGCTTAGCGTCTTTTTTATTTAATGCGTTTATTATTAGAGAATATTTTGAATCTTCCTAAGCTGCTTTCGGTTCCTCAGCTGGACAACGAAAAACCTGGCTAATTTCATCGTTATGTACTGATTCAAGATAAACATCGAACTTCCAAAGCCTGTGTAAATGCTTTAAAACCTCAAGTGCTGTTTGTTCTTCTAAGGGCGCACGATTATGCTGGGTGTGCCTTAACTTAATGGCGCGATCACCTCTGATATTAACGCTAAAAACTTGAATATTAGGTTCGCGAATACTCAAATTATATTGATTTGCAAGGGCATGGCGCACTTCACGATAACCTGCTTCATCATGAATAGCAGAAATGAAAATTTCTTTTTTCTGGTCATCATCATGAATGCTGAATAATTTAAAATCACGGATAATTTTAGGTGATAAAAACTGCAAAATAAAACTCTCATCTTTAAAGCTTTCCATCGCAAATTTAATGGTTTCTAACCAAGGTTTGCCAGCAATATCGGGGAACCAGATTTTGTCTTCTTCCGTGGGGTTTTGGCACATGCGTACAATATCCTGATACATTGCAAAGCCTAAAGCATAAGGATTAATACCTGAGTAATGAGGGGAGTCAAAATTGGGCTGTTTAATCACGCCGGTGTGCGACTGTAAAAATTCCAGCATAAAACCATCTGTTACTAAACCTTTATCATAAAGATTATTTAGCAAGGTATAGTGCCAAAAAGTTGCCCAGCCTTCGTTCATGACTTGTGTTTGTCTTTGCGGATAAAAATATTGGGCGATTTTACGCACAATACGCACAATCTCACGTTGCCAAGGCTCAAGTAGTGGTGCATTTTTCTCAATAAAATAAAGCAAATTTTCTTGTGGTTCTTTAGGAAAACGTTTGTCGTTTTTACCGCCGTGCTTTTCTTCTCCCTTAGGAATAGTGCGCCAAAGCTCATTAACTTGCTGTTGAAGATATTCTTCGCGTTCTTTTTGCCGCTTTTTTTCTTCTTCTGCGGAAATAGGGTAGGGTCGCTTGTAACGATCTACGCCATAATTCATGAGGGCATGACATGAGTCGAGGAGAGTCTCTACTTCTTTTACACCATGTCTTTCTTCGCATTCGGTAATATAGTTTTTGGCAAAAACGAGATAATCAATAATGGAGCTTGCGTCTGTCCAGGTTTTAAAAAGATAATTGCCTTTAAAAAATGAGTTGTGTCCGTAGCAAGCATGCGCAATCACTAAAGCTTGCATCATCATGGTATTTTCTTCCATGAGATAAGCAATACAAGGATTAGAGTTGATGACAATTTCATACGCAAGCCCCATTTGTCCCCGTCGATATCCTTGCTCAACGGAAACAAAATGTTTGCCAAAAGACCAATGGTTATAACCCACTGGCATGCCAACGGATGAATAAGCATCCATCATTTGTTCAGCAGAAATAATTTCAATTTGGTTAGGGTAGAAATCAAGCTGATATTCATCACGCGCAATTTTGCCTAATATTTCATCATAGGCACGAATTAACTCGAACGACCATTCGCTGGTCGTTGAAATAGGGGTTATTTCTTTTTTTTCTTCTATATTCTTCTCAAGAAGGTCAGTGCCCATCATGATGTTTTACAACTCCTTGTATTGATTAATGGATACCCTTCGCCATTGAAAACACGGCATTGTTGGCAGCACTCACTCGCCCCAATCACATAGTTTATCTATGCTCATGGGGTTCACTTGTTTGCCGCCTCACCGTGATTCCAATTACTTTGGGTATAGACGCTTATTTTAAGCCGCATAGCTACCTGTACGCGCTTTTTTTTGAAAAAGCTCACGAAAAACAGGGTAAATATCCTGTGGTCCACCAATTTGCTGCATGGAGAAAAAGTCAGGGAATTGACTCTCAAGCAGTTTATATTCTCGCCATAGTGCCTGTGTTCTTCTGGCATTAATTTCAACATAAGAATAAAACTGTGTTTTAGGTAAGATGCTTTCTGCAAGAATTTTTTTGCAAAGAGGGGAGTCATCATTCCAGTTATCACCATCACTGGCCTGCGCCCCATAGATGTTCCATTCTTGCGGAGGATAACGTTCAGCAATAATATCATTCATCATTTTTAAGGCGCTTGAAACAATGGTGCCGCCTGTTTCTCTTGAATAGAAAAACTCTTGCTCATCCACTTCTTTTGCGCTCGTATGATGCCTGATAAAAACGACTTCAATTTTTTTATAGTTTCGTTTTAAAAAAAGGTATAACAAAATAAAAAAGCGTTTCGCGATATCTTTCATGCTCTGATTCATTGAGCCTGACACATCCATAATACAAAACATAACCGCCTTAGAGGAGGGCTGCGGTACTTTAAGATGCAAGTTATAACGCAAATCAAACTCATCAATAAAAGGCACCCGTTTTTTTCTTTTAAGCATTAGCTCAATCTGCTCATTTAAAAAGGATAGGCGTTTTTCATCTCTTAGTAAGGAGTCCTGCGCGAGCAGTTTTTCTTGCTCTTCTTCAAGCAGTTTCTTTTTTCTTACAATAGCAGAACGTAACGCAATGCGTCTCGCTGTGGCTTGGCGCATGGAGCGCGTAATATTTAATTTGGCGGGTGTGCCCTGATTCACCACGCCTGCGCGCATATATTTAAATGTTTCCACGCCTGCGAGCTGTCTTTTTACGAGATTCGGTAGTTCTAAGCCTTCAAATAAAAACTCAAGAAATTCATCCTGCGTAATTTGAAAAGCAAACTCATCCATGCCTTCGCCTGAATCACTGGCATCGCCCTCACCACTGCCGCCACTGCCACCGCCAGACGGACGCGAAATTTTATCGCCCATGACATATTCTTTATTGCCAGGGGAAACAATATCTCTTGCGCCACCTTTACCATGTCTGAAGGTGGGTTCGGATAAGTCTTTTTTAGGAATGGTGATGTTTTCACCTGATTCTAAGTCAGTAATAGAGCGTTTGGTAATCGCGTCTTCTACTGCTTTTTTAATATGCGTGCGATAACGTCCCAAAAAGCGCGTACGATTAACCGCGCTTTTATTCTTGCTGTTTAGTCTTCGATCAATAACGTATGACATATTTTTATCTCGCTATTGATTACTGCGCTTTTCTAACGCGTAAGTACCAATCACACAATAAGCGCACTTGCTTCTCGGTGTAACCTCTGTCAACCATTCGTTGCACAAAATCTTCATGCTTTTTAATATCATCGCGCGAAGCTTTCGAGTTGAATGAAATGACGGGCAGTAGTTCCTCTGTATTTGAAAACATTTTCTTTTCAATAACTGTTTTAAGCTTTTCATAACTCAACCAAGAAGGATTTTTACCTTGATGATGAGCGCGGGCACGTAATACAAAATTGACGACTTCATTTCTAAAATCTTTAGGATTACTAATGCCGGCAGGTTTTTCAATTTTTTCAAGCTCATCGTTTAATGAGGCACGATTAAATATTTCACCCGTATCAGGATCACGATATTCCTGATCTTGAATCCAAAAATCAGCATAAATAACATAACGATCAAAGACATTTTGACCATATTCTGAATAGGATTCTAAATAAGCGGTTTGAATCTCTTTACCAATAAACTCAACATAACGAGGCGCTAGAAACTCTTTAATAAATCTAAAATAACGATCGCGTATTTCCTGATGATATTGCTCCTGTTCGATTTGTGTTTCGAGCACATGTAGAAGATGAACAGGGTTGGCAGCCACTTCAGTATGATCATAGTTAAAGACTTTCGAGAGGATTTTAAAAGCAAAACGCGTTGATAAGCCTTCCATCCCTTCATCTACACCGGCGCTATCACGATACTCTTGATAAGATTTCGCTTTAGGATCGGTATCTTTTAAATTCTCACCATCGTAAATACGCATTTTTGAATAACTGCTTGAGTTCTCAGGTTCTTTCATCCGTGAAAGCACTGAAAATTGCGCTAGCATTTTGAGCGTATCTGGCGCGCACTGTGCTTTAGCAAGGCTGCTATTACGTAGCAACTTCTCATAGATTTTTGTTTCTTCCGTAACACGCAGACAGTAAGGCACTTTAACGATATAAATTCGATCGATAAAAGCTTCATTATTTTTATTATTTCTAAAAGCTTGCCATTCAGACTCATTAGAGTGCGCAAGTACCATACCGCTAAAGGGAATAGCACCCATGCCTTCTGTACTGTTGTAGTTACTTTCTTGGGTTGCGGTAAGTAGAGGATGCAACACTTTAATCGGTGCTTTGAACATTTCAACAAATTCAAGTAACCCTTGGTTTGCTTTACATAAGCCACCTGAAAATGAATAAGCATCAGGATCATTTTGTGAAAATTCTTCAAGCTTACGAATATCCACTTTACCAACTAAAGACGAGATATCTTGGTTATTGTCATCACCAGGTTCTGTTTTAGCAACGGCAATTTGATCAAGAATAGAAGGATATTTTTTAACGACTCTGAACTGGCTGATATCACCATTAAATTCATGGAGACGCTTTACCGCCCAAGGTGACATGATGGTGTGTAGATAACGATCCGGAATACCATATTCTTCTAAAAGAATGGTGCCATCCTCTTCTGCTGAAAAAAGCCCCAAAGGTGATTCATTAACAGGTGAATCTTTAATGCAGTAAATGGGCACGCGTTCAATTAAAGATTTTAATCGCTCAGCAAGGGATGACTTTCCGCCACCCACCGGACCCAATAGATATAAAATCTGTTTCTTTTCTTCTAAACCTTGAGCTGCGTGCTTGTAATAAGACACAATGGCCTCAATACATTCTTCCATGCCAAAAAATTCACTGAAAGCCGGGTAACATTTAATAATCTTATTTGAGAAGATGCGGCTTAGTGCTGAATCTTTAGAGGTGTCCAGAAGCTCAGGCTCCCCAATTGCAACCAGCATTCGCTCTGGCGCGGTTGCGTAGGCCATTTTGTCTTTTTTACACAGATCAAGATACTCTTGAATGCTGTACTCTTCTTCTTGCGTGCGCTCATAACGTGAACGATAGTGCTTAAATATATTACTCATCCTGCTTTCTCCTTATCTCTTCCCTAAGAGCCGATCATCATGATTATGAATCAACCTTACAAAGTGCTTGTACTGTTAAATTAGAAACAGAATATACCCTTCGTACTTGACTCTTCACGCTTGAACACGCGGCATGGTTGGCTTCCGCTCACTCACCCCAATCCCATAGTTTGTCTATGCTCATGGGGTTCGCTCGTTTGCCGCCTCCCCATGATTCCAATTACTTTGGGTATAAACGCTATCTACTTTCTGATCTGGAAACAATCTGTCATTTTAAATATAGACTTGTTTAGTCAGTGTCGCTTTTATTAATTTATTAATTACTTTTAATAAAAAATATTTTTTAGATTAGTATAAAAATTGCTAAGATCATTTTCTACTTTTTATGAAAGACCGATTATTTATGGAATAAGAACTATGCAATCTTTTTCTTTTACAGTGGTTATTCCCGCTAGAATGGCTTCTTCGCGCTTTCCAGGAAAAGCATTAGCGCAAATTCATGGTAAACCAATGATTCAGCATGTTTATGAGAAAGCGGTAAAAAGTGGCGCGAAGAGCGTTATTATCGCCACTGATCACATTGAAATTAAAGAGGCGGCAGAAAAGTTTGGTGCACAGGTGTGTATGACGGCGTTACATCATCCCTCCGGTACAGATCGTATTAGTGAAGTGGCTGAACAATTCGCTTTTGCAGATGAGGATATTTTAGTGAATGTGCAAGGTGATGAGCCGGGCATGCCGCCTGAAAATATTCATCAAGTGGCTTTGAATTTATATCTGCAAGAAAAGGCTGACATGGCAACTTTATGCTGGCCAATAGTTTCTGGTTCAGAGTTATTCTCACCCAATCAGGTAAAAGTGGTCACGGATATTAATCATTACGCTTTATATTTTTCACGTGCGCCTATTCCTTGGAGTAGAGAGCAATTTCCCAGCATGCTTGAATCTGCCTCAGTTTTAGGTAAGGCGCCAGCTGCACCCTCTCTATCTACTGGCTGGTTTAGGCATTTGGGTATTTATGCTTATTCTGTTGGCTTTATTAAGCAGTTTGTTAGCCTACCTGTTGCTGAGCTTGAAAAAACAGAGTGTTTAGAGCAGCTACGTGCTTTATATCAGGGCTATAAAATTCATGTTGCAATTGCGCAAGCTTTACCGCCGATTGGCGTTGATACGCCCGAAGACTTAGAAAAAGTGCGTGCCTATTTTTTATCATAGATAGGGATATTGACTATGAAAAAGCCTGTTTCTTTTGCGCCCATTTTGGCTGATCTTGAAACATTGACAGCGCGTGAGGGATGCTCTGTTTTACAGGTAGATAAAGATGATTATGTTATGGCGCGTGAGTTCTTACTAAGCTATCGCGGTAGTTTGGATACGTTTAATGCGTATCGCCGAGAGGTAGAGCGCCTGCTTCAATGGTGCTCTTTTGTTTCAATAAAAAAACTTAAAGAGCTTACCCGTATTGATCTTGAAGCTTTTATCGATTTTTCAAGATCACCTCCGATTTTGTGGATTGGAACAAAGCAGGTGAGCCGTTTTATTGAAAAAAATGGATTGCTGTTAGCAAACCCTGAGTGGCGTCCTTTTTTGGTAAAAGTTTCTAAAGAAGAGCATAAACAGGGTTTTGTGCCGGATAAAAATCAGTATCAATTTTCTATGAGCGCTTTGCATGCCCTTTTTCGTATTTTAAGTACTTTTTTTACATTTTTAGAAATGGAGGATTATGTTTTAAGTAATCCCATTAAAAAAATCAGGCAGAAAAGTCAGTATCTTACGAAAATGCAAACGAAAGGGACGATTCGTCGTTTAAGTGATTTGCAGTGGGATTATGTTATTGAAACCACCAGAATGATGGCGGAAAAAGATACGGCGCATGAACGTACCTTATTTGTGATGGAAACGCTTTATCTTATGTATTTACGTATTTCCGAATTGGCAGAATCCTCTCGCTGGATGCCGATGATGAAGCATTTTTATCAAGATCATGATGGTCTGTGGTGGTTTAGTACGTTAGGAAAAGGAAATAAAGCACGTGATGTTTCAGTGAGTGATGCCATGTTAAGGGCGCTCAAGCGTTACCGTACTTTTTTAGGGCTGCCTGAACTGCCATCGCCTAGTGAATCAACGCCGTTACTCATTAAACAAAAGGGAAGAGGCGCGCTCAACAGCACACGTCATATTAGAACAATTGTGCAAGAATGCTTCGATTTAACCATTCAAAGAATGGAGTCAGAAGGGTTAAAAGAAGAGTCTTTAAGTTTAAAATCAGCAACCGTTCACTGGTTGCGTCATACGGGTATTTCCGATGATGTAAAGCATCGTCCTCGTGAGCATGTGAGAGATGATGCAGGGCATGCAAGTAGTGCCACAACCGATAAATACATTGATATTGATCGCCAAGAGCGTTATCAAAGCGGTAAAAATAAGTCAGTTAGGCCGCTTTTTTCTTGAAAATTTTAGTGTGGCAGAAGAATATTTCTTTAAAACAATATAATACCTTTGGTGTTGATATTGTGGCGCCTTTTTTTCTTGCCATTTCTTCAGAAGCACAGCTTTTAGAATTAATTCATCAGCCTGAATTTCAATTGAGATCATCTGTTATTTTGGGTGGCGGCAGTAATGTTTTATTTTTATCTTTAACGGATCAATGCATTTTACTCAATCAATTAAAAGGAATTGAATGGCTTGCCTCAGTTGAGCCTGGCATACAATTATTAAAAGTTGGGGGGGGTGAAAACTGGCATGATTTTGTTGGTTTTTCGCTTAAAAATCATCTTTACGGCCTTGAAAATTTGGCTTTAATTCCAGGGACTGTGGGCGCCGCGCCCATACAAAATATTGGGGCTTATGGGATTGAAGTAAAAGATTTTATTTATGCTGTTGAAGTTATTCATTTAAAAACAGGGCGCAAAGAAACACTTACAAATGATGAATGTGAATTTGGTTATCGAGATAGTCTTTTTAAGAGAAAAAAAGGTACTTATTTTATTACCCAGGTTATTTTCAAATTAGCTTTGGTGCCACAGATTAATCTTCAGTATAAAGATTTAGCGACCGCTGCGCTTGCAGCGCATGATCAAAAAATCACACCTGAATGGATTTATCGTCAAGTCATTCGTATTCGAGAAAGTAAACTACCTAATCCTACTGTTATTGGTAATGCGGGCAGTTTTTTTAAAAATCCTTTAGTTGGTTTTGAAAAGTGTGAAGCACTTAAACAGGTTTATCCTGATTTAGTTTTTTTTAAAGAAAAAGCTGTCGGTAAAAATTTACAGCAATATAAAATTTCAGCTGGCTTCTTACTTGAAAAATTAGGTTGGAAAGGAAAGCGAGAGGGACGGGCGGGTGTTTATGAAAAGCATCCTTTAATTTTGATTAATTTAGGCGGGGCAACGGGTTGTGAAATTTTCGCCCTAGCACAACAAATGATTAACGCTGTTTTTGAAAAGACAGGTCTTATGCTTGAAATAGAGCCTATTGTTATAGGATATTAGTTTTTGGCTATATAGTCTCTGATCAATGCAACATAGCAAAAACTCACCCATAATAAAAATATAACAATTATTTGGTAAAGATGATGGCAGGATATTTTCAATGAGTGCTGTTTTGATATTTTTATTAAGCTGGGAGAAAAAATAATTATGACAAATCCATCTTTTAGCGCTAGCGTCAGTGCTTCTATCAATCAGGTTAGGCCTACCAACGACCAGCCCAGTATTCAGCCTGCAAAACATCAAGTATTAGACAAGAACAGCATTTTGCTGAAAGTTAATGTAGCAAATGCTTCGGATGTTAAAGGCAGCATTCAAGAAGCAGTGCGTAGTCATTTTCAGAGCTTAAGGAGCCCATCCCATAATCTTGCGTTTAACAATATCTTTCAAGACATAGAGGCACTTCAATTAGAACCTGGTCAGATACTAGTGCTTAAAAAAGAAGATAATGACTCTATTTCCTTGAGTTTTGCCAAAGAGCGCAAAATACGGATCGGAAAGGCGCTAGGGAAGGCGGTCAATTGCCTCAGGTCAGGCTCGACTCAATCAGACAGAACCTCTTTTGGCGGTGTATTTGGCAATAAATTTATTGCTGAAAACCCCGCGTTGATATTAACCGCGCCCACTGCTGAAGAGCTTGGTACCGATAGCGCTCAGCGCGCAACGGCAGCTCGCCCCAATAATCATGACAGTGATGATGATGGCAGCATTGATGATGGGCTCTCAACAACAGCGCTTGCTGATGCTTCCGCTTCCTTAGATCCACCGGGTGAATTCACACAGAGTGGTTACTCTTCATACTCTCAATCCGTGGATGCGCCCGCTGAGTTCACAGTACAGCATGATTATTTTCCATCACATACCCCTAATGCTTCAGCACCTCGGCCGCCAATGTTGGGGGTTGCGAAAAAAATACCTC
>CAMAPQ010000079.1 GCA_945860125.1 Klebsiella pneumoniae | reverse complement strand
GTGTCATAGAGAATCTCAGCGATCATAAATGGGATTAATATGAAATCAAAATAGGCGAGTGAAAGCGCAAAAATAGCAAATTTAAGTCTTTTTCTTGTAATAAAAAATAATTACAAAGACTTAATTGGCCGCTATGCGGAATGACGGATATACCTAAGCGTCTCAACATCGGCGATGTAATTTACCCCAATACCATCAAACGATCACGACGACGCATTACAACGGGAGTTCTAGGGGTACACGCAGCATTTGGAAAAAATTGTACGTTAGTGCGCCGGGAGACCGCGCGCGGAAAAAAATATTAATGAGTTGTTAGATGATATGCAACGCGATTTTCATCGTTTACGTCAAAGTAAAATTGATGAAGAACTATTTGATCTAGTGGCGGGTTTTAGTACCACTAGACACATAAAATAATGCTGCCCAATGTAACTCCCTATTTATTTGCATTATAAATACGTCTTTTTTATGTTTAATTTATAATTAAGAATAACACTCAAAATAATTAGTCAATTTGTCCCATATTTGGGCTTGATAAATTTCAGACTCATTTAAAAGCTGATGATAAGCGCCCTCTAAAATCACCACTTCACTGCCTCTAAACTTATTAAGTAAAATAGGCAAATTATGGCGGAAATCAACCGTTTTATCTTGATTTCCCTGAAAAATAAGCAAAGGCAAATTGATAGCATCCCATTCTTGTATTTTTTTCTCCCATGCTAATAAAGCACCGACCCAGTGGCTAGAAACCCATGGGCTTTGCAAAGGATCCTGTGCTTGAAAAACAACAAAGGACTCTCGATGAGAGTTAATATTAAAAGTTCTTTTGACATAAGCGCGATAAGGTTTGGCGCACTGATAAAGTAGCCTCACTTTTTCCCAACTTAAAACTCTTACTAAGGGTGCAAAAAGCACCACTTTTTTCCAAGGCGGATTTTTTTGCGTAAGAATATGGCTGGCTAAAATAGCGCCCCCCATACTTTGTCCCATCGCAAACCATGGCTTAATTAAATGCTTATGCATTTCAATAACCAACGATTGCAATACTTGAACATAATCAAGAAAATCGTCAATAAAAACGATTTTTCCAGCAGAAAGACCATGCCCTGGCATATCAAACGTAAAAACGCTGTAACCTAATGCGAGGCAACGACGAATGGTATCGCCATATAATCCAACATGATCAAAATAACCATGAATTAACCAAATCGTGCCTTTTGCATTAGGTAACAGAAAGAATTGAATTGCAATCTCACCCACCGAACAATCAAACGCCGTAAGCTTATGGATTAAACCAGGAAAATCATTTGAAGAAGGTAGGCTATAAAATTGAGCATACTTATGCCCTTCTTCCTCTTTTTTTTCAAACAGCTTATCTGAAGCATTTGCTTCACAGAAAATATCTTCTGAAAAAAGAGGTAATTGGGCAATAAGCTTGGCTTTATCAAAAGGGGCAATAAAATCCTTTTTTTTCATCTGTGCTTTTTATCTCATCCTTGTATTATGTCCTTACGACTGTGTCTTTTTTATCCGTTCTTTTCGAGCAAAAATTGCACAGTTACACAATACGCGGATCCAATCCACCTTTAGCGTATTTATGCGCCATAGACTCTAAAGAAAGCACTTTAATTTTAGAGGCATGACCTGCTGAACCAAAAGACTGATAACGATCAAGACAAACACTCGACATTGCGTTAATCGCTTCTTTTAAATATTTTCTAGGATCAAACTCTGCTTTATTTTGACCCAAAAACTGTCTCAAAATTCCCGTAAAGGCAAGACGTAAATCAGTATCAATATTAATTTTACGAACGCCATAACGAATGCCTTCTTGAATTTCCGAAATAGGGACACCATAAGTTTCCGGCATTTCGCCGCCATATTCATTAATCATCTTCAACCATTCCTGAGGCACAGAAGAAGAACCATGCATTACAAGATGAGTATCAGGAATACGTTTATGAATCGCTTTAATTTGTTCGATGGCTAAAATATCGCCCGTTGGTGGCCGACTAAACTTATAAGCACCATGGCTTGTACCAATTGCAATGGCTAAAGCATCAACCTTCGTTTCTTTTACAAACTGAGCCGCTTCTTCAGGATCCGTTAGCATCTGTTCATGCGTTAAACAACCTTCAGCACCAATACCATCTTCTTCGCCTGCCGTGCCAGATTCCAATGAACCTAAGCAACCTAGCTCACCTTCCACGCTCACGCCACAAGCATGCGCCATTTCTACCACCTGACGCGTTACACGCACGTTATACGCATAATCCATCGGCGTTTTACCATTTTCGCCTAAAGAGCCATCCATCATAACGGAGCTAAAACCAAGTTGAATTGACTGCTGACAAATAGCAGGAGACACACCGTGATCTTGATGCATCGCAATAGGAATATGAGGAAATTCTTCAATCGCCGCTAAAATCATGTGGCGCAAAAAATTTGAACCAGCATACTTTCTAGCCCCTGCTGAAGCTTGCACAATAACAGGACTATCTGTTTTATCAGCAGCTTCCATTATGGCGCGCATTTGTTCAAGATTATTCACGTTAAAAGCAGGCACACCGTAACCGTGTTCTGCTGCGTGATCGAGCAGCTGCCTAATCGTAATTAATGCCATATTTTTACCCTCTTTTTAATCTAAAAAACCTACTGTTTCTAATGCTAAGACGCTTAGGCCTTACTCAAAATTGTTTCCAGCAAGGCTGGCGCGATGAAGACAGGACAAATCGTATAACGAAGCGCGACAACAAAGCTGGACAACTTTGCGTAAGCCCTAATGATTTGCCCGCAACGCTAATACTTCAATAGCAGGTAATGTTTTCCCCTCTAAAAACTCTAGAAAGGCACCGCCACCCGTCGAAATATAAGTGATTTTATCAGCACAACCAAACTGATCAATCGCCGCCAAAGTATCACCACCACCCGCTAAAGAAAAAGCGTCGCTTTCAGCAATCGCCGCCGCTAACATTTTTGTACCCTGCTCAAAAGAGGGAAACTCAAAAACGCCAACAGGACCATTCCAAACGATGGTTTTTGCTTTTTGCAGTAAGGTCGTAAAATAGGCAATTGTCTGTGGGCCAATATCTAAAATCATATCATCACAACACACATCCTCAACTGCTTTAATCGTCGGCACAGCCTCTTGTGAAAAATCTTTAGCACACACAACATCAATGGGTAAAGGTATGTGAGTTTTTTCCATAAGGCGCTTAGCAGAAGCAACTAAATCTGCTTCCATTAAAGATTTTCCCACTTCAAATCCAGCCGCTTTTAAAAAAGTGTTCGCAATACCACCACCCAAAATTAATTGATCTACTTTTAAAGAAAGCGATTCCAATATTATGAGTTTAGTAGAAACTTTAGAACCGCCCACAATCGCAACCAACGGATGCGCAGGTTCTTGTAAAGCCAAAGACAGCGCTTCTAATTCAGCAACCACAAGCGGACCTGCGCAAGCAATCGGGGCATATTTTGCAATAGCATGCGTTGAAGCTTCAGCACGATGAGCTGAACCAAATGCATCCATCACAAATACGTCACATAAACTTGCCATTTTTTTCGCTAATTCTTCATTATCAGCCTTCTCGCCTACATTAAAACGTACGTTTTCACACAATACGCATTCACCATCAGAAAGTGATAAACCCTCCAACCAGTTTGTAACTAAAGGAATATCCATTACTAAAGCATCTTTTAAATATTCAGCGATAGGCAACAGTGAAAGCTCAGACTGAAACACACCTTCTTTTGGTCTGCCTAAATGCGATAAAATCATCACCCTCGCGCCTTGCGCTAAGGCTATTTTAATCGTTGGGAGTGTTGCTTTAATTCTTGCCTCACTTACGATACGCCCATTATTAATCGGTACATTAAAGTCAACCCGAATTAATACCCTCTTTCCTTTGAGATTTAAATCCTTCATTTTTATCACGTTCATAAATATAAAAACCTCATACAACGGCATTTAAATTTCTTTGTTTTCACTCATTTGTGAAATATTTAAACTGGGCAGTTTTGCGTAAGAACTTCAGTGCGCATAACTTAGTATGCATAACTAAGTGCGCATAAAAAATAATAAATCCAACAAGCGACTTGCATAACCCCATTCATTGTCATACCAAACAATTATTTTCAGCGTGCGACCAATAGCAGAAGTTTGCGTTGCATCATACACAGCTGAAGCAGAATGTCCAATAAAATCACCCGACACTAAAGGGCTTTGATTAAAGGCTAAAACCGTCGATAAGTCACCCAGGGAAGCCATACGATACAGCGCATGAACAGACGCTATCTGAACCGTATTTTTACAAACAAACGTTAAATCAAGACACGCGACATTTAACACAGGCACTCGTAAAGAGTAACCCTGAACGTTCTCTTTAAGCTCAGGAAAAACATCGCCAATAAGACGCGTAGCACGGGTTGGTGTAGGAATCATATTAACGCCTCCCGCACGAGAACGACGAATCTCACTATGAGCACAATCAACCATTTTTTGATCTGCAGTAACGGCATGAATCTCTGTAAAGGATAACGTCTCAATCTCTAAAGCACGAATTGGTTTAATTGCAACCGCCAACGCATTAACAGTGCAAGATGCCGCTGAAATAAGCTGATGAGCATCGTTAAGGGCAATATGATTAATACCGTATACAGCAAGATAATCCAACGGCTCTTCACCAGGACACGCCAATAATACTTTTTTCGCGCCAGACGTTAAATGTAAAGATAAAGCTTTGCGCGTGCGAAACTTGCGCGAACTTTCAACCACCACATCAACATCAAGATCACGCCAAGGCAGAAAAGTAGGATCTTGCTCCTGAAAAATAGGAATAAACCGAGCACCGACGATCAACCCTTTTCGTTCCGGTTCATAGCACACCGCATGACGGCAACGACCATGCGTTGAATCAAACTCAAGCAAATAAGTTAAGGTTTTCCAATCCGCAACATCATTCAATGCCACAATTTCAATCTCACCCCTACCCGCCTCAGATTGTAAGGATGCAATTTGCTGTAACCATAAACGAAACAGGCTTCGGCCAATACGACCAAAGCCATTAATTGCAATACGCAAAGCCATTAGATCAACTTCTTTTTAACGATTTCAATAATTTTTTCTTCCGTGATCCCAAAATATTGGTAAAGCTCAGGCGCAGGGCCAGACTCACCAAAACCACTCATACCAACCACTTCCCCTTCTAAACCAACAATACGATACCAATCATTTTTCATACTTGCTTCAATCGCCACTTTAAACGTATTACGCGGCAAGACAGCTTGCTGATAGGTTGCGTGTTGCATTAAGAAAACTTCCAAAGAACACATAGAAACAACACGTGTACCAATATGATCCGCTTCTAGCTTCTGCGCTGCATTCATCGCCAAATGAAATTCAGAACCGGTTGCAATTAAAATAACCTGTAACGCATGAGTGCTCTCTTTAACGACATACCCACCACAGGCAATTAAAGCCAACTGCTCAAGTGTGCGCGTAATGGGCGGTAGATCCTGCCGACTTAAAATAAGCGCTGTGGGGCCGGTAGAGCGCTCTATCGCCTGCTGCCAAGCCACAAATGTTTCTGCCTCATCACAAGGACGCCACACCACCATATTTGGCGTCATACGCAAATTAGCCAACTGCTCAATAGGCTGATGTGTTGGCCCATCTTCACCCAAACCGATAGAGTCATGCGTATAAACAAGAATATTGCGCTGCCTCATAAGCGCTGCCATGCGCACAGCGTTACGTGCATACTCCATAAAAACAAGAAACGTACCCGAATAGGGAATAAAACCACCATGCAGTGTTAACCCAGTTAACATCGCCGTCATACCAAACTCACGCACCCCAAAAAACACATAATTACCTGCCATATCTTGCGTAATGGGTTTCGATAATTTATGGAAAGTATTATTTGAACCTGTTAAATCAGCAGAGCCACCTAATAACTCAGGCAAAATCTGACCTAATTGATTTAGGCACTGCTCAGAAGCTTTTCTTGTTGCTATTTTTTTCTGATTAGCTTGCACAGACTGTAACGTCTCCTGACACCATGCAGCCCAATTTTCTGGTAACTTGGAGGCAATACGACGAGAAAAATCAGCGGCTAAATCAGGGTAAGCCTGCTCATAACGAGCAAATAATCCCTGCCATTCACGCTCAAAATCAGCGCCTTTTTCACGCGCATCCCAACCTTTAGCAATAAAATCAGGCACCTCAAAAGCAGCATACGGCCAAGAAAGCGCGTCACGCGTGGCTTGTATTTCATCCTTACCTAAGGGTTTACCATGCACATCATGTGTGCCTTGATACTTGGGCGAGCCAAAACCAATGACTGTTTTACAAATAATCATTGTGGGCGCATCGGTTACCGTGCGCGCCATTTCAATTGCCGCTTGAATTTCAGTTGCACAGTGGCCGTCAACATTCGGAATCACCTGCCAACCATAAGCCTCAAAGCGGCGAGCCGTATCATCTGTAAACCAACCAGCAATATTGCCATCAATTGAAATGCCGTTAGCATCATAAAAACAAATTAATTTTCCTAACTTTAACGTGCCTGCAAACGAACAAACTTCATGAGAGATACCTTCCATTAAACAACCATCACCCACAAATACATAGGTGTGATGATCAACCAAGTTAAAACCTGAACGATTAAACTGAGCAGCTAATATTTTCTCAGCCAGCGCCATACCAACCGCATTCGCCAAGCCCTGCCCTAGCGGCCCCGTTGTTGTTTCTATCCCAGGTGTTATTCCATATTCTGGATGCCCAGGTGTTTTTGAATGCAGCTGCCTAAAAGAACGTAGATCGTCAAGCGTTACATCATAACCTGTTAGGTGTAAAAGCGAATAAAGCAACATCGAAGCATGCCCATTAGAAAGCACAAAACGATCACGATTAAACCAAGCAGGATTTTGTGGATTATGTCTTAAATAATCACGCCACAATACAGTTGCCATATCGGCCATACCCATTGGCGCACCGGGATGACCAGAGTTGGCTTTTTGAACCGCATCAATACTTAAAAAACGAATAGCATTCGCAAATTGATTCAACTCAAGCATTTAATACCCCTAAGGAAACAGTTTCAATTGTAAAAAGAGTGCGCTCGCCTTCAAATAAAGAAAGCAAAATATTAGCTTGATCTTGTAAAGCACCCACACCTTTCGGGGTGCCCGTTAGAATGATATCGCCTGGGCTCAAGGTAAAACGATAACTCATAAATGAAATCAGCTGCTCAACTGAAAAAACCATCTCGGTCACTTTCGCGGCTTGACGCAGTTCTTGGTCAATCTCCAATGAAAAACCTAACAGAGCACGATCTTGAATATGCTGCACAGAAATAAAAGGTGTAACGGGACATGCGCCATCAAATGCTTTTGCAACTTCCCAAGGATGTCCCTTCTTTTTGAGAAAATCCTGTTTATCCCTTAAGGTTAAATCTAAGGCAAGACCAATGCCAGCCAAGTGTGACCACACTTCTTCAGCATCAGTATTTTTCATCTCTTTTCTCACCAAAAAAGCCAGCTCGCACTCATAATGGCAAGCGCCTAAATCTTGCGGAAAAGAAAAAGCAGGCTGTATAGAATCTAAGGAAGTTGCAGGCTTCATAAACAACAAAGGCTCTTCAGGAAGCTCATTATTAAGCTCTTTTGCATGCTCAGCATAATTACGCCCTACACAAACCACTTTACCAACGGGTAGATTAATCTCTGAACCGTTTAACCAACGATGAAGATAATTTGCTCTCATTAACATTGACTCAATCCCCCATCATGTCCTAATCAAAAATTTTACCGGGATTTAAAATAGCAGCTGGATCAAACACCTGCTTAATTTCCCTTAACAACTGTATTTCTTGTTGCGATCGTGAATAAGGCAGCGCCATTTTCTTTAAAAGACCCACACCATGCTCTGCCGAAACGCTCCCCTCATATTTTTTTACCGCA
Organism: Klebsiella pneumoniae; assembly: GCA_945860125.1. Classification (GTDB taxonomy): domain Bacteria; phylum Pseudomonadota; class Gammaproteobacteria; order Pseudomonadales; family CAMAPQ01; genus CAMAPQ01. The sequence goes on along the minus strand of CAMAPQ010000079.1, from coordinate 3,037 downwards.
TCAAATACTAATAAGCTCACACGGTTACACTCAGTAAAAAAAGCATCTTTCTCCCAACGTTCAGGTTTGAGTATATTCAAATGCAAGTTTCCATCACCAATATGACCAAACCACACCAGCTCAAACTCAGGATATTGCGCGCTCACTACTTTATTAATTTCATCAAGAAATGAGGGTACTTTTGAGACAACAACCGAAAGATCATTTTTATACGGTGTAAAAGCGCTCAATGTTTCTGATATATCTTCTCGCAATCGCCAAAGCTGCTTATATTGTGCTTCACTTTGGCTAATCACGCCCTCGCTTACCCAGTTTTCTTCCACACAATGCTCAAAAAGATTTAACACTTCCTCTTCTTTTTGGTCATTTTCTTTTTCAAACTCTAATAAAACATAATAAGGCGAATGACTTTCAAAGGGACGCAGTACATCACCACGCGCCACCACGCGCTTCATTGCTTGCTCGGAGAAAAACTCAAAAGCGGTTAAGGTTATCCTACTTTGGCTTGCATGAAAAACCTGCATGAGAGAATGAAAATCTTTTACACCTAAAACCATTACAGTAAGATTTTTAGGTGCTTGCGCTAAACGCACCGTCGCTTCAACAATAAAACCCAACGTACCTTCTGAGCCAATAAAAAGATGACGAAGATCATAACCTGTTGCATTTTTAATCAGGCCTTGATTGAGATGCAGTATCTCCCCTCTTCCTGTTACAACCGTTAAACCCAAGATCCAATCACGCGTTAAGCCATAACGAATAACTTTAATACCGCCAGCATTGGTTGCAATATTACCGCCGATTTGGCTAGAGCCACTAGAAGCAAAATCTACAGGGTAAAATAAGCCTTTTTCTTCAGCAAAATGCTGTAGCGCCTCTGTGATAACACCCGCTTGCACCTGAACTGTTTTATCCCACTCATTAAAGGCTAAAATTTTATTCATATACTCAAAGGAAACAACCACTTCACCCTTGTGCGCAACCGCACCACCGCTTAAGCCTGTACGCCCACCAGAGGGAACCAGTGCGATATGATGCGTTACTGCAAATTGTACGACTGCCTGCACTTGCGCAATATTTGAAGGAAACACAATAGCCGAAGGTTGTGGCGCATACTGTTTTGTCCAGTCTTTACCATATTGATCAAGCGAATCTTGATCTGTGCGGCATTTTCCAGCATCAACTAAAAAAGAGAGTTTCTGAATCAGATCTGCGGATAACACAAAAGCACTCCAGTATTAAAATAAGGGATGACAGAAGCCAAGCAGTTTTGCATAAGCCCTAAATCTAAAAAAAGTATGAGAAAGGCGCGTATATTACCACAGCTTTTTTACTGTGCACGGTAAGAAAATTAAAACATGCCTTACTTTTACTATACCCTTCGCACTTGAAAAAACGACATTGTTGGCAGCTCTCATTCACCCCGATCACATAGTTTATCTATGCTCATAGAGGTGATCCTATTATTTTTATGGGGTGCCTGTGCTGATCATTCAGGAGGTAGAAAAAGTAATATTAAATTAAAATGAAAACCATGCGCTACTGATTGAATTTTTGACATCATGTACGTTACCTCAGCCATATTTCATACTTCCTTAGTTAATATAAAAAGCCAAAAAAATCGAATCAATGGTAAATTTAGCGCCTTTGTTTATATAAATTTTCTTTATGAGTAGGACTTACGCAAAACCGCCCAGCTTTGTTGCCCTGCTTCGTCGTACGATTTGTACTGTCTTCATCAGGACGCCTTGCTGGAACAATTCTGCGTAAGTCCTAATGAGGTTCTATGCGTAAATTTAGTATTCAATTTTGTATGGTTGTCGTTCTGATTATAAATAGCTTAGGGTGCGCGCTTGCACCTCGTAAATCGCATTCTCGGAATGTTGCCAATCTCATCACCCCAGCAAAAGATTCTGCGGTTTCAAATGAGAAAAAAGCGCTTGTCTTGCCTGCAACAGTCGCTGTTTTAATGGTGCCAGGCAATAACATTATTATGATTCCCGAGTCAACTTTGCGAATTGCCGTAGAGGAACTCAAAAAGGACTTGCTGAAAAATACTCGCTATATCAGTGGTGTTTCAATTGTGGGCAAGGAAGATATTCAAGAGAAAATCTCTCTAGAGACAATTCGTAATTTATATGGGGCAGATATCGTTGTTATTCTTTCTTATCAGCAAGATCAAAGAAGAAAACAGAGTAGTTTTGCGTCAATGTTAAACGTGACAATTCTTCCGGCATTTATCATTCCGAGCGTTAGACTAATAACCTCTACCATTATTGAAGGAAAAATTATTCATATTCCTAGCAATGCTGTTATTTTCCGTTCGAGTGGTGTAGATGAAAGAACGGCCAATTTAACGTTAGTTGACTCTGAAGGTAATCATGCAAATGAAGAGTCCATAAAAAGTATTGTTGCTTCAGTAAAAGCGTTTGGTGAAAGCGCCAATACTAAAATTGCCAAATTAGATCAGTTTGATTTCATGAATGCGGTATCGCTCAATAAAGTATTGGGTGAGAAAACTGATTCTCAGAGTGTTTCAAGTAGCGGCTCTGATCAAGCAGAAAGTAATCCTGTAGATAACTGGAAAAAAGTGGATCAATTTAAACAAACAGGCGCGGGTTCCTTTGGGATGATGGAATTATTTATTGCAGGATTTGCAATGCTTTTTAGATTCAGACGAAAACCATCCCCAAAGTAATTGGAATCACGGTGAGGCGGCAAGAGAGAGAACCCCATGAGCATAGGCAAACTATGTGATTGGGGTGAATGAGCGCAGCCAACAATGCCGTGTTTTCAAGTACGAAGGGTATATAAGTGTAGAACTGCCATTCCTGCTCAGGCAGGCATGACGAAAACACCGCCAAAATGGCGGATATGATTAAAGTCAGTCGTAAGTGATCACCCCTTGAAACTACATTGCCAAGCGTGATTTTTTCTTGCTATTTTTTCCAACTTGTATGACGCTATGCCTTGTTGCTAAGTAACCAGGATTGTTACCATGGAAAAGGCTGAAAAAATTAGGCTTTTAGAAGAAAAA
>CAMAPQ010000078.1 GCA_945860125.1 Klebsiella pneumoniae | reverse complement strand
TGATCGCTGAGATTCTCTATGACACTCTGTCATTTAAAGCGGAGCTGATAAATGCATCAAAATGAGTTCTGAATCATGAAAAATAGATCAAAAAATAAACAAAACAATAATGCTCACAAAAAATTTTGCCACTATGCGGAATGTCGGCTGAATGATATTCCACTGCTGGAGAGGCAGAAGAATAAAGTGGCATAAAAATAACCCAAGCTGCTAGAAAATAGGCGATGGTGTGTGTGATAAGTGAGATAGATTTAGTGGGCATCACTGAGACAATCCTTGTGCAATAATGTGTCTTAATTTATGGGCATCCTTGCCACTGAGATGAAAATAAAAGGCATTAGAAAATGAATAAAGCCAGCCTAGTTTTCTAAGGATCTTTAAGGCTGCACTTTTATTTTTCTCTGTTTTTTGGTCTCGGCTGACGCTTCAATAAAGTTGATCGTACTTAAACCAAGCGTAGTTGAGGTTTTATGTTTTGGCTGACCATAAATATCAACACGACTTGAGCCAGTTGCTGTTATATGTGCGTTCTCTTTTGCAATCAGGGCAATGCCTACTTTTCCTTCTGCTTTAACTGTGCTGTTTTGTGTTACAAAATCATGCCCTGAAATATTGGCAACGCCTCTAACATTCATATTCAGCGTTCCAATTTGACCAGTAAACAGTGCTTTAATATGACCTTTAAGGTCAAGATTTAAACTGCTTTGTTGAATATTGGCGACTTGAAGATAAACCGTGCTGCTATCAATGCGTACTTCATAAAATGTAGGTGCCGTTATTTTAATGATGAGAGGTTGTTTGGTATTAAAGCTGCGCTGCGCACTAATAACAAGTTGGTCATTGTCACTAATCGCAGAAATAACATGCATGATATTGTCATCACCAATTACCGTCACTTCATTGATAGGGCCTTGCTCTAGGGTAATTAAGGCGGGGATGTTAATAATCAGTGATTTAAATTTTGGAATTTTTGTACTGACTTGGCTAGGTTTATTGCTGCCAATCAGCATATCCCGCTCATTTGATTGATTCATCAAGTAAAGAATACCGGTTTTACCGTATAGACTTGACATAATGTATTCTAATTCTTTGTTTTGAGGCGGGGCAGGGCTGGCTGCTTTAGCAAAGGTCGTTTCAGTAAAAAAAGTAGCAACAATTAAGCAGAAAAGGGCAAGTTTTGATAGGTAGGATTTCATGTGTGAGGCTCCTTTTTGTTGATGATCGCACGTGTATGGTTGTGTGTTTATAACGACGTGCTTATGATTATCTGTTTATGATTATTTTTTCATACTTATACCTTTGGGTATATATGCTCAAGCTTGCTATCTGTGCAGTATTCTACCAGTATTTTTTTTGCGAATTGTGTCATTTGTTTAAGCGTAATCTTTTGTATAACGATGTAAGTGCAGTGCTTTGATAAAAGGCTCCGGTTCAATTTCAGTATCAAATCGAATGAGTCGTTCAGGGAGAGGGGCTTGTTGCTCAGCAGGATTCTCTCGCCAAATAGTGCGCGGTAGATGCTGATCTTGGCTCAATGCAACGCCTGAGAGGGTAATTGCTTGGCGTTTGAGCAATTTATCTTCTTCCCATACTAAATTTGCGCGCAATTGATTAGGCAGTTTTTTTTTCATGGCGAGTCTTTCATTGGGTGTTATTTGATTTAACAAAGATAAAACGATGGCTTTTGTTTCTGTATTGGGTAAATTGTGCGCCATTTCAATTGCTTCTTCTTTCGTTACTTGAACAATAGAAGAGTGTGTTTTTGCCCATGTCCAGCTTAAGGATTTTAAATTTTTCGGCAAAATACGAACCTTCGCATAGCAACGTAATAAATCAAGCTGACTTAAATTTATTCTTTTTAGTGCAAGTGTTAATTCTTCTGTTCTGCGGCCTTCTTGTTGCAGCACGCGATCAATCAGTTTATCAAGGCGTGTTTTTTCACCTGTGACCATTTCTCTAATCGCTTTAATTGCCTCTTGAAAAGTATCTTTAATATGATTAAGTCCCATTGCCTTTTGTATCGTTTCAGGTGACGCGCAAATAATGCCTGCTTCAACGCGATACGTATGCGGTGGGGCGCGCCATAAATCAATGATTGAAGATATTGCAGCCTGTCGAGGTGGGCCCTCTTCAAGGGGATGGCTAGGTAAGCAAAGGGGAAGTTGACTATCTTGGTGTACTGCTTCAGCAAAAGAATCGCACGCAGTTACTAATGCATCATATTGTTCTGTTAAGGCAATAATTTTTAAGCTAAACATACTTTTCATTCCTTGAATTGAAATTTCCTTTTGATTTATAGATGTTATACCATCCCCGAATAAAATGAATTGTTTTTTGAGATGATGTACGTTATATCGAGTAGGATTCACGTAAAGTACGAGACAAAATAACTTGAGATAAATATGACCCCCTTAAAAATTGATTGTTTAGGCCAAATACTAGAAGTGAAATTACAAAATGGTGGTTTTTCTATTTTTTTAGATGAACATTTAGTCGTAGAAAAAACGCTAGATTTAGCCCATGAAAATGAAAAAATAGAACAATGTCAGTTTACGATTTACCAAAATAAGGGAACACACGTAAAGGATGTTGTTCTTAATAAGCTAGATAGCAAGCCAGGAAAAATAGCTGTGGAAGCTCGGCTTGAAATGCGTTTTAACCGACAAACAGCTTGCATGAGTTATCAGTTGTGGTTAGATAATCAGCCCTATGTAAAAGGAGAAACACCTTGCGCTGTTTTATTTCATGAAATAGCACCTTATGCCGCACGCAGCCAGCAAACAGTCAGTTGGGTGGGTTTAATTTCGTTAGTTATTAAATTATTTACGACAGCCAAAGTCATTAAACTGATTTTAGCCGGCGCAAGTTTGGCGGCTTATTCATGGTTTTTCTCTTTTCAATTTGCGTTATCGTTAATTGTTTGTTTGGTTTTTCATGAATATGGTCATATTCGCGCTATGCAATATTTTGGTATGAAAACGAAGGGTATTTATTTGATTCCTTTTTTGGGGGGGTTAGCGGTCACAGAAGATCGCATGTCTTCACGTTGGCAAGAAGTCGTTATTTCAATTATGGGGCCCACTTTTGGGCTTGTTTTATCGTTTGTATTTGCTATCGCTTATTGGGTAACAGGCAATATTTTTTTTGCAGGTTTAGCAAGTTACAATGCGTTATTAAATTTATTTAATTTACTGCCTATTTTACCGCTAGATGGCGGACATGTTATGAAAAGCATTGGCTTTTCAATGAATCATATTGCGGGATTATTTATCTATATTTTAGGCGCGGCGCTAGGTGTTTATTTAAGCTATACACTAGGGCTTGCTTTATTGGGCTTTTTTCTTTTGATTGGTTGTTTTGAGTTTGTTTTTGAATGGCGTAACCGTCATTTAAGCCCTTTAATTCCTTTAAAAAAATACGGTCAATTTTTTTCTGCTGCTTGGTATGTTCTTACGGTCTGTGGTTTTGTTGGCATTGTATGGTATTTCGCAGGTTTAAATGAAATAACCGCTTTACCTTTACAAATTTTGCGAAGCTAAAGTGAGCGAGATGCGATCAAAAAATATAAGGTTTGCAGAAGGTTCTTTTCCAAAATTATACTGCTCGCCATTCAAACCACAGCATTGTTGGCTGCGCTCGTTCACCCCAATCACATAGTTTATCTATGCTCATGGGGCTCTCTCGCTTGCCGCCTCCCTGTGATTCGAATGGCGAGCAGTATAGAATAGCGCTTTTTTCAGGACTTACGCAAAGCTGCCCTAGCTTTGTTATCGCGCCTAGTCGTACGACTTGTACTGCCTTCATCGCGACGCCTTGCTAGGGCAGCTTTGCGTAAGTCCTATTTTTTTTAAAGATTTTTTAAAGATTTTCTAAAGTTTATTTTACCGAGGCTTGCACGATGCTTTCATTTTACGGAAAAAGCGCTCTTTCCCCGCTTAAAAATGCGCAGTTACTTAAGCACGTGCAGCAGGTTAACTCACAAGTTCACCGTATCCATGTTAATTATTTTTATTGGCTAAAAGGTGAGGCGCCTTTGGCAGCCAATACGATTGTGGCAGACCTTATAAAAGGCGAGGGTTATGAAGCAGAAGCGGGCCAAGCTTGCGCTATTAATACTGCCAATAATGAGCAAGCTTTTATTTTTTATGTTACACCGCGTCTTGGCACAATCTCGCCTTGGAGCAGTAAAGCGGGTGATATTTTGAGCCAGTTGGGCTTAAAAAATAGTCAGATTGAACGAGGACGAAATATAACCCTTTATGCGCCTATGATGGATGACAGCAAGTTAGATCAGATTAAGCATTTACTGCATGATCGCATGACAGAAGCTTTGTTAACCGATTTTGCTGTATTAGAAAAAGAACCTTTATTGAGGCCAAAGCCTTTACGTTTTATTCCTTTGCTTGAGCAGGGCCGTTCTTTATTAAGTGAAATTAATCTTGAAATGGGTCTTGCTTTAAGTGTTGTTGAAATGGATTACTTATTTGATGCATATCAACGTTTAAAGCGTAATCCTACTGATGTTGAGCTGATGATGTTTGCTCAGGCAAATTCAGAGCATTGTCGGCATAAAATTTTCAATGCTGACTGGCTTATTGATGGACAGGCCGCGCCTCGTTCATTATTTAAAATGATTAAAAATACCCATGAAAAGCATGCTGAAGGTGTGCTATCTGCTTATAGTGATAATGCGGCGGTAATTGAAGGTTTTGAGGGGGGGCGTTTTTATGCTGATCCTAAGACAAAAAGTTATACCTATCATCAACAACCTATTCACACGCTTATTAAAGTAGAAACCCATAATCATCCTACCGCAATTGCGCCTTTTTCAGGTGCTGCAACAGGCGTTGGGGGTGAAATTCGTGATGAAGGTGCCACTGGTCGAGGGGCAAAGCCTAAAGCTGGGTTGGTGGGCTTTACTGTCTCTCATTTAAGAATGGAAGGTTTTGAACAGCCTTGGGAGCAAGGGGGGATTGGTAAACCTAATCGTATTGTTTCACCTTTGGAAATTATGATTCATGCCCCATTGGGTGGGGCTGCTTTTGGTAATGAATTTGGTCGCCCTAATTTGTGTGGTTATTTCAGAACGTTTGAGGCAATAACAGCTGATAAAAACCAGCGATGGGGTTATCACAAACCAATTATGTTGGCTGGTGGCCTTGGCAATATTGCTGAAAATCAAGTTGAAAAAATAACGCCGCTGAAAGCTGATTTATGTCTCATCGTCTTAGGCGGTCCTGCCATGTTAATTGGTTTAGGGGGCGGTTCTGCTTCTTCGCAAACGTCTGGAGAAAGTGAGGCGCAGTTAGATTTTGCTTCTGTGCAGCGTGATAATCCTGAAATGGAGCGGCGTTGTCAGGAAGTGATTGACCAGTGTTGGCAGTTAGGTAATGAAAATCCTATTTTATTCATCCATGACGTGGGTGCGGGTGGATTAAGTAATGCGCTGCCTGAGCTTGTCAAAGATGGCGGTTGCGGTGGGCACTTTGAGCTTCGTTCTATTCTAACTGCAGAAGCTTCTTTATCACCTTTAGAAATTTGGTGTAATGAAGCGCAAGAGCGTTATGTCATGGCAGTGTCACCAGAAGCATTACCTTTATTTCAAGCAATTTGTTTGCGCGAAGGTTGTCCTTTTGCTGTTGTGGGTAAAAGTACCGAAAAGAAAGCACTTGTTTTGCATGACGAACACTTTAACAATCATTCTGTTGATTTACCCAGTGAGATTTTATTTGGTCATCCGCCCAAAATGGAAAAACAGTTTATTACTCAGACTGTGCCAATAGAAACGCTCACTTTTGATGTTTCTTTGAGCGAGGCAATTGATCGTGTTTTACGTTTTCCAGCTGTGGCTTCTAAGAAATTCTTAATTACGATTGCAGATCGCACTGTAGGTGGCTTAACTGTGCGTGATCAAATGGTCGGCCCTTGGCAAGTACCTGTGGCAGACTGCGCGGTTACTTCAACGAGTTTTGATACCTTTACCGGTGAGGCCATGAGTATCGGTGAGCGCACACCGTTGGCGGTAACCGTTGCAAAAGCTTCGGCAAGAATGGCCGTTGCTGAAGCAATTATGAATATTGCCTCAGCAAGAATTGGGGCAATATCGGACATTAAACTTTCTGCTAATTGGATGGCAGCGGTTGGCAGTGAAGGGCAAGATCAAGCTTTATTTGAAGCGGTGGAAGCGGTTGGTATGGTGTTGTGTCCTGAATTAGGAATAACCATTCCCGTTGGTAAAGATTCTCTCTCTATGCGTACGGCATGGAAAGATCACGCTGAAAAAGAAATAGACGCACGACAAGAAAAAGCGGTGATTTCGCCTTTGTCATTGATTATTTCCGCCTTTGCGCCTGTTTTAGATGTGAGAAAATCGCTGACGCCCTTGTTAGCAAGAGAAGCAGATACCCTACTTTTACTCGTTGATATTAGTGAAGGTGCGCAGCGTTTAGGTTACAGCGCGTTAGCGCAGGTGTATAGTAAAACAACCGGGGATGTGCCTGATTTAGCGCGTGCTCAGCCATTAAAATCATTTTTTCAGGCTATTCAGCGTTTAAATGATGAAGGCAAAATTTTGTCTTATCATGATCGTTCTGATGGCGGGTTACTTATCACGTTACTTGAAATGGCTTTTGCAAGTCGATCTGGCTTAGTGATTCACTTAGATACGCTGATGAAAAATAATAATAAGGCCAATACAGCAATACAAACGCAAGAGGTGCTTAGCGTTTTATTTAATGAAGAGCTGGGCGCGGTTATTCAAGTTAGAAGAAGTGATCTTGCTTTTGTGGAGAATATATTCAAGGCGGAAGGATTTTCTTATCCTTTACTTGAAGTTGCCAAGCCTGAGTTTACTTGTGGTGAGGGGAAAACAAATGAAGATGAAAAAGTCATTACGATTTGTCTCAATGATCAAGCGCTCTTTAAGGCGCCTCGTCGAGTTTTGGAAAAGACATGGGCCGAAACCAGCTTTCGTATTCAGGCATTGCGGGATAATCCGTTAACAGCAGAAGCTGAATGGAATAGCATTGACGATGAACATGATGTGGGTTTGCATGTTTTATTGAAAGATTCAGGGGACATGCCACGCCCGCCTTTACCGACTATTCAGGTTAGACATCGTCCCCGTATTGCGATATTGCGTGATCAGGGTGTCAATGGTCAGGTAGAGATGGCGATGAGTTTTGATCGTGCTGGTTTTGAGGCGGTTGATGTTCATATGAGCGATCTACGTGATCGGCGTGTCTTATTAAGTTCTTTTCAAGGTTTTGTTGCTTGTGGGGGTTTTTCCTATGGTGATGTCATGGGGGCAGGTTCTGGTTGGGCAAAATCAATTCTTTTAAATGACACTTTAAAGGCTGAGTTTGCCCAATTTTTTGCTGATCCTTTACGTTTTGCTTTGGGTGTTTGTAATGGTTGTCAGATGCTTTCTCAGCTCGCTGAAATTATTCCAGGCGCAGAACACTGGCCGCGTTTTAAACGTAATACCTCAGAGCAATTTGAGGCACGTTTAAGCATGGTTGAAGTACAGCCAACGTCTTCTATTTTTTTAAGTGATATGACAGGTTACAGATTGCCAATTGTGGTAGCGCATGGTGAAGGGCGAGCGGATTTTCAAAATGAGTCAAAGATAGTGCAGGCGCAGTCACTTGTAACGTTACGCTTTATTGAAAATAATGGGCTGTCAACCCAAAGATATCCTTTTAATCCCAACGGTTCAATTGAGGGTATTACTGGCTTATGTAACGAAGATGGCCGTATTAATATTATGATGCCCCATCCTGAACGTGTGGTGCGCACTTCTCAGTTTTCATGGTATCCCACAACCTCTCACGCTCAAGAAAAGAGCCCTTGGTTAGAAATGTTTGAAAGCGCAAGGCGCTGGCTAGCAAAAACGAGTTAGCAAAAAAGAGGCAAATAAAATAATAGGACTTACGCAAAATTGTTCCAGCAAGGCGTTGCGATGAAGACAGTACAAATCGTACGACGAAGCGCGACAACAAAGCTGGGCGGTTTTGCGTAAGTCCTAAATAAGCTTATTTGTGGTAAAAACTTTCCATGCGAAAGGGGAAATTACCTTTCGGTTTATCCTCAAGGAAGAGTTCAATCGATCGTTTCACTGTACGAAAAGCAAGTTCGTCCCAAGGTATTTCTTCAGGTGAAAATAACTGTGAGTCTAAACTTTCGATACCCACCCCATAGATACCGTCTTTAACCTCGCCTCTAAAAAAGAAATAGACTTGATTAATATGAGGCAAGTTAAAGATCGTATAAATACCTTCTATTTTAATGTCTGCTTCTGCTTCTTCTCGTGTTTCACGAATAGCCGCTTCTTCGGTTGTTTCACCATTTTCCATGAATCCAGCAGGTAATGTCCAAAAGCCTTTTTGTGGTTCTATTGCCCGTTTGCATAACAAAATTTTATTATCATAGGTGGGAATAGTGCCGCAAATCATACGCGGATTTTGATAGTGAATTTCTTTACAAATAGGGCAGCAGTGACGTGGGCGATTATCGCCGCTCGGAATAATAAATTGAATCTCACGGCTTCCGCATTGGCTGCAAAATTTCATTCTGTCACGATTCTCCGCATTATTTTAAATAGGAATAAGGGGAGTCTATGTTACTTTTTAGATTGTTTCAAAACGATTTTTGTCTGAGAGAAATGATCATGCCAGCTTAATTTATTCTTATCCCACACTTGCCATAAGTAACCTAAACCGATACAAGACAAAGATAAAATTGCCATAAGGCATCTTTTAAGGCAATGCTTCCAAGTGAGCGCTGTACCGTTACAGGTAACAAGATATATTTTCCATGTTTGCATACCCAGCGTGGCTTTATTTTTTAGCCAAAAAAAGACATAAAAACCGATAAGATTAATTAATAAAAGCGGGAAAAGAATGCCTTGTAAAAAGAGTAAAGAGGAGGTAGAAGCTTCAACTGTTTTACCAAAAATAAGAGCAAAAATAGCGGTGTACAGAGCAGTGATGACAAACGCTAAGGCGGTTAAAATCACGCTGTCATACAGCAGCGCTGCGAGCCTGCGCCAAAGGGGGGCTATGAGATTATCGTGTAACTTAGTATTTCCATCCATCACTTATTCTCCTAGCGTATTTACGGCGGAGCGAATAATAAACCTTGTCAGCTAAAAAAGAAAACCCCTCAAGTGAGAGGGGTGCATGTGAGAGCAGAAGAGAGCTTAAGGTTAAAACTCTCCCATCCCTGCCTTCGAGTTATCAGGCCAAGACAGGTTTGATGTGACAGAACTGCTAGAAACAGATCCATTTTCAGAGCGTTCTTTATTATTAGTGGAATTACTTTTTACACTGCCTTCTTTTTTATTATGAGTTTCTAGTAGTGCGGTTGTAAGAGGTTGTTCTACTTGTTCTTCTGCTGGTTCGTCAAAAGGTTCAGCCTTGTTAGCTTTAGCTTCTTTAGCTTCTTTAGCCCCATCTACTTCCATTTCATCAAAAGGGTACTCATCATCAGAATCAATTTGTTTATTTATGGAATGCAAAGTACGAGGTTGCATTTGTCGTGCGTCGTCGTCAGTAGTCATAGCTCGATCGCTATGCTCTGATATTGGGTTATCCGAGTGCTTTGAACTGTCAGAAGGTGGTATTTCTGGTGCATCATCAGCGTCTGCAAAGTTAGTTGGGAACCAATTCTCATCTATATTTTCCGGGTTTTCTTCGGTTCTAGCATCATCTTCACCTATATCTGGGTTAGTAATCTTTGACCTTACGCTCTGCGAGTCATCTGTCGAATCATCATCGCCTCCTATAAAGGTAGTCATGCCGGTCCACTGTCTGTTCGACTGCTGTATCTCTTCGTTGGCTTCGCTTATAACCTTTTCTTGTTGCTGGACATCTTGTTGCGGAGGCATGACATCGTTATTTTTATCTTTGGCTTGCTCCTCATATTTCTCCAAACGCCTAATCATTTTATTCAGCTGTCTTGTTTCATTGTCCGTTATCCCCGCATACCATCTGTTCGTAAGTGTATTTTTGTGAGTCGTTAGGCTGTTCTTGAGGGTAACTAACTGATTAAACAAAGATGTTTCTGTTTCTGTTTGAAGAAGTGTCTTTTCATCGTTGCTTACATTTTGAAAGGGCGTGACGGAATCTCTCAGGAGTTGCTCTGTTTTGGCTGCGTCTTTTTTAACGCATAAAGAGTCATGGTATAAATCGCCCACGCCTTTATTCATGCTATTTACCCAAACCTTGCGATCACTTGCAGGAAGGCTAGAAAAATGCCCATTACTAAATAATTTGCTGGCCAAAGCAATATAAATTGCTCTTGTCTTATTAGTCTGAGCGTTAGTCGTTTCGGTCTCTTCGCCGTCACCTATCATAATAAGCGGGGCTTTAATTCTAGATTCAAAAAGGGCAGCAAGCTTAGCGTGTTGTCTGGAGGTAAGTGAGGCTAAAAATCCTGGCTGATCAAGCAACTCACTTAGCATGACTTCGCGTCCGATCTTGGTTTTATCTTCGTGTTGCGCAGGATTGCTAAGAATCGTAAGAAGATTTTTTCCCAGCACGTCACGATAAAGTTTTATCTCGGGCTCATTTTTTTCCAATAAAGGTTGGAATATGTTGCGCACTAAGCTTGCATTCGGACCATGTAGTACAAGGGTGTTAGCAATTAAACCTGCTATTTTTTTATGTTGGCTTAGCGTGAGTGATTCAGCAAATTTAGGGTTATTAAGAATAGGAGAAAGTGCTGTTAGTAATTTTTCACTACCTTCTGGCGTGGGAGTAAAAGTATCAATTAAAGTGGTTAGCATTTCATTTAGGTATGTGGCTTTTTTGCTGTCATCGCCATTAATTGTGTGTGATATATGACCGACTATCCTTTCAATGATTAACTCAGACGTCCTAATGTTGTGAGCTGTTAGGTTACTTTCACTTATTCCTCTTAATTGATCTAATTTCATTTTTAGAGTTTTAACTGCTTGTGCACGAACTTCTGCATGTTGAGGGGGGGTTTGACCTGGTTTCAACGGCTTAAATGCAAGAAGCTGTAATTTGTTGC
>CAMAPQ010000077.1 GCA_945860125.1 Klebsiella pneumoniae | reverse complement strand
GGGCGTTGTGACGCAACTTCACTCAACTCAGTTTTGCGTAGCTGGTCAGGCTTGGATGATAGCTATACCTACATCAGTAACAGTCTGCCTGATTATTGCGCTGTTTTTATGGGGAATTCTTACAGCGGATTGAATCACAACTATATATTTCCGCGCTATGTAGGAATACAAGAGCGTGGCGGCTATTGGGTAGAGGCTCGTGATTATGAGCAAGCCCTTGCTGATTATAATGAGCGCATCCGCCGTGAGGATGAGGAGCGCCGCAATGCTTCTGGATGGGGCAACTGAGAATGGGAGCAACACCATGTTACCCTTCATAGCTGATCTTCCGCCTATTCAGCAAGAGCGCATTGTGTGTTCCATTTCTGCTGCTATGAAGTATAAGATTCCTGCAAATATCGTCTTGGCGATTGCGGAGAAAGAAGGGGGCAAGCCTGGGCAATGGGTGAAAAATATGAATGGCACCTATGATGTTGGCCCGATGCAATTTAACACCCATTACCTGAGTGACCTAGCCCGTTACGGCATCACAGCAGCGCATGTGGCAGCCGCTGGATGTTATTCATATGATTTGGCGGCCTGGCGATTGCGGGGACATCTTCTGAATGACAAAGGCGATATCTGGACACGAGCGGCCAATTATCACTCTCGAACGCCCAAGTACAATTCTATCTATCGAGCTGATTTAATGCATAAGGCGGGGCGGTGGGCTGTTTGGCTTGATAAACATTTCATCACGAAAGATGTCTCGTTCAGTGCAAAAGGCAAGGAACGTAAGCAATGAAGTCACTTCATTTTTCGGATGGCACTGTAGAAGCTTTGAAGTGGCTGGCTTTGATTTTGATGACGATGGATCACATCAATAAATATTTGTTCAATGCAACGCTGCCGGTGGCACTTGAACTGGGGCGTTTGTGTTTGCCGATTTTTGTGATTCTTTTGGCGTTTAATTTAGCTCGGCCTGATGCGCTTCAACGAGGCGTCTATGTTCGTACCATGATGCGTCTCGCCGTGTTTGCTCTCATCTCAAGCATCCCTTTTATGGCTCTAGGGGGTTTGGCCGGAGGTTGGTGGCCTCTTAATGTACTTTTTACTTTGCTTTTGATCACTGCTGTTTTGTATTTATTCGAGCAAGGGGGTTCTGCTGACTTTTGGTTTGCAGCTTTTATTATTTTATTTTTGGGCGCTTTTGTTGAGTTTTGGTGGATGGCTATTGCGCTTGGTTTGTCTTCTTGGTGGTTTTTCAAACGTCCTTCTTGGATTGCAGCAATCGCTGTTGTGATTGCCTGCGCATCTTTATGGATACCTAATCGAAACGGATGGGCATTAGCCGCATTGCCTTTAATGGTTGCGGCATCGCGTTTTGATTTTCAGGTGCCTCGCTTCAAATGGGCATTTTATGTTTTTTACCCTTTGCACTTAACGGCACTTTGGTTCATCAGAATACCGATGAAAAAAGCAGGGTATCTATTTTTTTTCTAAACGCCGAAGAAATGTTATCCACAATTTTTGTGGATAAGGTTGTGCGTAAGATGTATTAAAAACTAAAAATCGCTGTAATAGTGGTTGATTGAATAACTGGTCAAAAAATGATCAATGGGAGTTGTCGTGATACAAATGAGTCTCTTTAAAAATTTTAAAAAAACATCTTCTGCTAAGAGTGAGTTGTTAGAGACTGCCTACTGGGCTTTATGGTTTGTTGCGATTTTACTGATTACACTGTCTGGTCGTTTAATCAGTGAGCCTTTTTTATTGGGTATATCGTTGCTGCTATTAATCATGGCTTCTTATTGGTGGGCTATTAAGCAATCTTGGATTATCGAACAAAGACCCTTGTTTTATCGAGGCATTATTGCTTTTTTTATGTTTGTTTTGCCATGTATTATCTATTTTATTTCCCTTGGTTTAGGGAAATTATTTGAAAGCACTTTAATTAAACGCTACGAGATCTATCGTGAAGACTTCATGGCAGATCAAAACGGTTTCCCATTCATCAAAGCATTTGGCCTCGAACACTATGGTGTGCAGGTTGTTCTAGCTCATCCTGCAACAAAATTATCTATGATTTCCTTACCTTACCAAGGTGTTGGGCTTATGTTCGTAAAGGCTGGCTATTGTGAATTAACTCTCAATAAGTCAACAATATTGCGGCAATACAACGGTGAATATCCAAGCGCTTGGATAAAAGGAATTATGGCGCATGAGCTTGCGCACTGCCTTGATGTGTCTCGAGATATGCCCTCTTCCTTTAAAAGTCGAGAAATCGGCACGAAGTCGATCGCCCCTAGCGAATCCACTAAAGTGGTCGATTTGGAAAGCTATCTTAAAGCCGAAATGATCCATTCTACTCGCCTTTGGCGTGAAGCATTTGCTGATGCCTTTAGCGTTGGATTTTTGAGAATGACCGAAACTGAAGGGTCAGATCAACTAGTGGCTGAATTGTTAAAATGGCGAACAACAGGCAAAGATACCTCACATGCTACAGGTTGCTGGATACAGCATGCAGCCCGTACAGATTTGCCACCTACACTGGCTGACTTAAGGCAGTGGGCTGATGAAGTGCGTACTCAGGCGGGTTGTGTGCTTTAAAAGGACAAAAATGGACCTAACTATCTTGAGATAAGTTTCAAAAGTGCTACAATTGAAACTTATTAGAGGTGAGAATGATGACTACTGAGCCAACCAATTTACGTCTTGATCCAGAAGTGAAAGAAGCAGCCTATGCTATTTTTAAGCAAATTGGCCTAAAGCCCGCGCAAGCTGTTAATCTTTTTTTACACCAAGTGACCTTGCATGGCGGGTTGCCTTTTGATGTAAAAATCCCTAATGCTGCAACCATAGAAGCCATGGATGAATTAGAAAAGGGTGGTGGTAAGCGATATAAAAACTCTCAGGAAATGTTCAAAGACTTGGGTATTTGATGTACGAAATTCAAGCATCTACAAAATTTCGGCGTGACCTAAAAAAATTAATAAAGCAACAAAAGCCGATAGAAAAATTAAAAGGCATAATACAGCTTTTAGAAAATGGTGAGCCCTTACCCAAGAAAAATCGTGACCATCTACTTACCGGTAATTGGCGTCAACACAGAGAGTGTCATATTGAGCCTGATTGGCTTCTCATCTACAGAATAAATGATGATGAAAAAATTATAGAGCTTGTTAGGACTGGCAGTCATTCTGAGCTTTTTTAAAAAGTGCATATGGTTCGTATTAATAAGAAGTCATCTGGGGCTAAAATATTAAAACCACCATCAGGCAGAGCAAATATTTGAGCAATTCTATCATGAGCTAAAGTTGTTGAATTAAGAGGGCGCTTTGCAAAAGGGTTATGCATTACATAAAGGCCATCCAATAAGTGCTCATTATAATCAGCTTTTTTTCTTATTCTCTGGATAGGTTGTGAGTCAGCATTAGGATTAGCATGCAGAGTGTAGTAAACAGAATTTGCCAATTTATTATTTGCTAAAGCTCTCACCTTACCCCATGTAGCGAGGCTACTAAAAATTACAGCACTTACATCAGAATATTTATTAGTGCAGAAATATCCTAAGTCAATATTGGTTTTCTCATTTTTTTTAATTGCAGCCACTTTATAATTAATTATGTCCTTAGCGTTAAGCGCAATAGTCATTTCTTCATCATAGTATATGCCATAAAGTGCACACATTATTGGTCGCATTGCTGAAAAATGTGACCCTGGTTGATCAAATGAGGCTATAGCTATTACAAATGGCTGATTAGAAGAGTGAGGCAAGCATGCATAGCTTTCACGATATTTTTTAAATTTTGTGATAAAGCTATTACACAACCTCAGTATGGCATGAGAGTTAAAGCGATTGAGATCACTTGGTATTAATAAAGACAAAGGCCGATCAGAACCATATGGAGGATGGCAGTTCATGGGTGGCGCGGCTATTGTTGCCTCTATTACAAATGGGATGTCTGTTTTTACGGCAAAATCTGGTCTTTTTAATAAGGAAATTTCTGCACCAATCTCTTTTAGATATGCGTATAAGTACAACTCCCAAAAGCAGGGTTCAAAACTTGTTTGAAACTCACGACAAAATTTACCATCTCGATCAGTAAAACCTTCTGCCCAGTCCTCTAATACTGCTCTTTCAGGCGCATAACAATCATCTTTCATCATTATATAAAGTGGATGTTGCTTATTAAGCTCCACGATATCTTTAAAAAGATTGAGTGCCATAGTGTGATATTCCTATTATGTGAACGACTTTCTTCAGTATGCGTATTTTTTGATTTCTATTAGATTGTAGTTCTCGTTACCAGATTATATGTTTGATCATTTATAGGTACGTCCCATCAAACGACCGGATACTGTTGGCGAATCCCGATTGGTTTCAAAGCGATCAAGCATGGTGATTTATAACCAAGAGGGACTTATAGAAAGTCTAAGCCTCCTTTTGCCAGTGCAGCGGCTATGAACTTTGACTGATTTGTCTCTTGGGTGACAGATGTTCCCCGTACCAAAACCCGAATATCTCGCTTCAGGAGTATTCAGCCAGATTTAGCGGCTGTGGCGTGATCAGGTTCGCCAACAGTATCCGACCGTTTGACGGTACATCTCTTTCCTCCGTTAAAAAGCACTCAAAACCGCCATAAATATATTGATTTGTCGTCTCACAAAACAAGATTCCAAAAACTTATTGCTTGACTTTATATATGAGACAAGATTGAACTTTCAACTTGATGCACTCAAAGAAGCGGGGTGTGATGCTTCGCGTATCTTTTCTGAAAAAATATCAGGGGCTAAATCTGAGCGTCCGCGCCTCAATGCTTGCCTTGCTCAATTAAAAAAAGACGATACACTTCTTGCTTGGCGGCTTGATCGCTTGGGTCGTTCTATGCCGAACCTTGTGGGTTTGGTGGAAGATTTACGCTAGCGCTGTATAGGCTTCCGTTCACTCTGTGATGGTGTGATTGGCACCACCACAGCCAGCGGTGAGTTAGTCTTTAATATCTTTTCTTCGCTGGCGCAGTTTGAGCGGCGACTTACGCAAGAACGCACACGGGCAGGCTTCATGCCGCACGTGCTAGGGGAAAAATTGGCGGGAGAAAACCAATCATCGCAGGTGACCCTCGTGTTAAAATGGCGAAAAAACTTTATGAAGATAGGGCGCTTGAAATCAATGTGATTTGCAAGCAAATGCAGATTTCGCGTAGTACTTTTTATCGGCTGGTGAATTTGAATAAAAAAGCTATAAGTTAAAGTGACCGCAAACGACCTAAAGCGGGAGCTGAGCAAATCCCGAAGGCTGTTCTGGATTAAAATGATGACGATGTAATCATTAATGTATAGTCAACTTTCCGAAGTTGACAGTAGGAATAAGCTTGGCAAAACAATCAAAAATAAAGCCTTCGCAACTAACGCGAGCTGGGTACACATACCAGGATTTTATGTGTATTCACATATTGATAAATTGGTTTCATGCCCCTTCGAAATATCAATGGATGAGCATTGAAGGGAATAAAGAGCTAGACAATGTGAAAAGCCTAGATGATGTTATTTGTTTCACAGCAAATAATGAATATGAGCTTTATCAAGTTAAGTTCACAACTGATTCAGATCGTGATGATCTGAGACTTGATTTCGACTGGCTACTGAAAAGAAAGCCGACGGGGACCTCTCTCATACAGAAATGGACTGCCGATATTGAAATGTTTGGCAAATCAAAATTGATATCTATCGCTCAACTTATTACGAATAGAAAACCTGATGAAGTTTTATCTAAATGCCTTGATAGGAAGAAAATTAACTACAATTTAATTCCCGATGAAATAAAGAAAAAAATATTAGATCAGCTCGGCGAAGAAAAAAAGGCCATAAATTTTTTCGAACATCTCGTCTTTGAACATAGCCAACCAGAAATAGATAATTTAGAACGCAGGCTATACGATTCAATGGTTCCCGACCATGCTAATGATGAGAGCTGGCTTCAACTATTAAAAGTTATCGAACGTTGGGCTACAAGAGAAGATGAACCAAGGTCAGACGGAAAAATTTACTTAGAGGACATATATAAGATTCTACCTTTTGTATCTAAAAAAACCATATCTCAATTTTTTGAGGTGCCAGAAGGTTATGTGCCACCGGTAGAGGAGTTTCATAAACAAGTGCTTGATAAAACTTCCAGGCCAGGTTGTTGGGTTATTTCCGGACTTCCAGGCATGGGGAAAAGCACATACCTATCTTTCTTAACCTATCATTTGGTAGAGAATAAGATCCCTGTCATTAGACACCATTATTATTTATCGCCTCATTTTATTGGCGACAGAATTGCATTTACTAACGCAGCACAATCGTTACAAAGTCAGATCAAAATGCTATATCCTTCTTACTTTGAGAACGACAAACTTGATCCACAGAAGCTTGAAATGTGGATCAACAACGCTGCGAATAAAGCGGCTGAAAATAATGAAACACTGGTTATCATAATTGATGGACTAGACCATGTTTATCGTGAAAGGGCGGATATAAGTCAACTCGAACATCTAGTTAATCGGCTTCAGCCATTTAAAGATAAAATTTGTTTGTTATTTGGAACGCAGCCAATAAGCGATGAAAATTTACCTAATTCTCTGTTGCGCTTAGCGCCGAGGGAAAACTCTTGGATCAAAATCCCAGCTATGGGTTTAGATGCTATTAAGTCGAGAATAGATTTTTTAGTATCTAATAATGAAATAGATGTAATTGGTGAAAAGGTTCATCAACGTAACGAAATAGTTCAAATATCACAGGCATTATTGAATATTTCACACGGGTATCCGCTACATATTATTTATTCATTAAATAGCTTAATACTAACTAAGAATAAGATTAGCAAATATGAAGTTGAAAAGCTTCCGACTTGTCCTAATGGGGATATACACGCTTATTATGGGAATTTATGGAAATCGTTGTCTGAAAGTGCAAAAGAAATACTTCTTCTTATAGCTAATGCCGATTTTTCATGGCCAAATGAAGATCATCTAGGGCATTGTTTTAAAGATAGCCTAATTTTTCGGAATAGCTTTTCAGAAGTTCAACACCTTGTAGAAAATAGGCTGAGCGGAATAACTCCATTTCATAGCAGCTTATTCGTTTATCTAAGAAAAAAGGATGAATTTCTTCAATCAAAAGAAAGGTTAAACAAAAAATCACAAGACTGGATTAACTTGCATGCGCCAGCGTACTGGAAATGGGGCTGGGGCTGGATAATAGAAGCAAATATTGGTAATACCGACCCTCTATTGCAAGGCATCACTAAAGGTTGGCTCATTCAATCACTTTGTAACGGTTATCCTCTAGAACACATACAGCATATCATCAGCGTGGCTGAGAGAATTGCGTTTGACCAAAAGATTTATCCCGAGTTGTTAAGACTACGGATCTTGAAAAAAAGACTACTTAATGGGCTGGAGTTCCAGGTTCAGGACTTTAGCGTGTTCCTAGATTGTTCTTTAAATTGTTCACCTAACAGTTTTGGGCTTCTATGGCGTGCCGACAATCTGAGAATTATTGCAGATAATGATATCGTTATTGTTGCTAAACATTTTCAAAGAAAAAATGAAAAAATTGTCGATGCCTGCGCAAATGAGATATATAGAAGGCTTAGATTTTATGCCCGTCTAGATGATTCTGAATATGATCAGACCTTAGACAATCTTGTTGATAGCTATCTTCAAGTATTAATTAGCTATGCCAATCCTGATTTACATCGTATTAGTGAGTTCCTTGATAAGCTTATTGATAAATCATCACCACTAAGTAGAACAGTTGAACTGATTATTCAACACGGCCATAGGGATCAGCTTCTTGATTTATCTCATTTTAACCTCCCAGATGATATCCACTTAAAAGTGGCTGATGAAATTGTTTTAGCCGCAAGCATTGAAGGCATAGCGCCAGAAGAGGCAGGCCAAAATTTTACGGATCCACATTCCTATATTGGTTTACTCTATTCGTTTTTGGCAGGCAAAAATATTCAGACAGATAAGATTAAGAGATTTGAATGTCCATCAGATCATAAATCAGCGAACTATGATCTTTTTTATCAATATTTTTTTAGCACACTTATTTACTATATAAATAATTCTGGTGAGGCTGAAGAGCCGCAGCTTACTGCCCCAACTAATATCAAAGAATTTCTTAAGAATTCATGGTTAGTTTTCCAATTTTCAGCTTCCAGAATAGCCACACATATTAAGGAAAAAAAAACATTTGGACTATTTTCATTGTATAACCACTTTTCTATTCTTGATAAACCTGATAATACTTGGCTTCGTGACTTAAATGCTGCATTGTTCAACATAAGAAAGTCTCTCGCTAAAATAACGATTCATCTGAATATTCTTTGTAATTCTATTGATAGTTTTTCTTCGCTAGATAAAGACAAGTTCAACATAGTTTCAGAAAACATTTGGTGGGATTCTCGGGTGTTTTTTGATCTAGCCGCTCAAAACTCAATCTTCAATATCTCCAAGGACATTACCAGTGAAGAATTCCTAAAGCTCTATAAGGGCGAGCTCGCCCGTAGAAATGACACTGCGACACTAGCAAATGAATGTCTGGAATTAAGCATATTGGCTAGCAAGCATGGTCTTCCCGAACTTGCTGCCAAGTTTCTTGAACGAGCCGCTCTCAATATAGTCGGATATGGCCACAGAAAAGACATTACATTATCTGAGGTTTTTGAAGCGATTGAAGAATGCTCTATGTCGAACTGCTCACAAGTCTCAGATTGGCTTAGACGTGTTGCTATATTTACCATTGACGTTTTTGATTTTTCGGAACGAGAAATAAGCCATATTCCAGGTTGGTTCACAAAATTATTATCAAAACACAATCCTGAACGACTTGTTGACGAGTATGACTATCACTTATCAGAGGAAAATTGGGATCGAGCCAATATCATTCTTGAAAATATTATTAAGTCGTTTCCACTATCCACTCGATCAGAACATTCATTTCTACGCTGTATGACAACATTTAACACGCTTTCAGCATTAAAAGAACGAGCTAAAGAAAATATAGAGCTAGAAAAGATTTATGGCGATCAGTGCAACATGCTTGGCGGTATGCCACCACCACCCAGAGAGAGCCCTTCAGGGAGCCCTTCGACTGAAGACGAAAAAAAATCTGGATATCCTGATATGGCCACCATCCATCCGAGAAACTTGAATGAAATTATATCTATATTACGTTCCATATCATCCAGTATTCATAAACAGTTCATAGCAGCTTGGATTTCGCACTGGGTCGACCAAGCTCAGGGAACCACAATTATAAATTCATTTAACGAATATTATGAACTGGAAAAATCAGACTATAAACTTGATAGATATTTACATGAAATATTTCTATTGAGTAAAAAGATAGAGGGTAAGAAAAAAGCATATAAATGGGCAGTTAGAGATGTAAAATTGAACCATCTTTGGAGCAGGTATCATTCTGGCACAGAAAAATCGCTAAAAAAATATGGCTCTATTTATAAAAATAAATGGGAAGATCTTCTACGAGACACTATATCATCAGGTTCATCTCGACCAATAGAAGATGAAACAATAATTGTTCCTTCCACTCAGCTTGTGATGTATTTAATCGCTGCTGATCAAATTGATCTTGCAGTTAAAATTACCGAAGTCATGGTCAATAGTCTTGAAGGAGATATTGAGCATCTCCCTTTAACTAAACAATACTGGTATGACCAACCAATTTCATTAGATGAAGTTCCATTGCATTTAATTTATATTCACTATAAATGGCCTGATACATATGCTCGACTTCTGACTGCAAAGCAAATTGCAATACTTTTGGAAAATAACACCATTAGTAAAAGCCGTTCTCTATTTCTACAATACTTATCTAAGCAACACTACGAGGCTGATATTGTAGATTATCTTTTAATTTTAAAACTTCTTGAAAATCTCCCATTTAACAAAGAAGAAATCATTCAAAACATCCCGTTCCCCTCTCTTGGGGCTGATGGCATTTTATTAAATCTTGGCTGCATGGAAGAACAACAAGATTTGACTGCGTTACATTCGGATTTCTCGGAAGATTTAATTCCAAATAGGGCCAAATATGATAGATATGCAATGGGCCCTACATCGGGATACATTAATAAGGTTATGGATGATTTGGAAAAGGAATACAAGATTCCTCTTGTTAAACATTTCCTTCTCGAATGGGAACATATTCAAGAAAGGCATTCTTGCTATATTTTTAATCCGTATAAATTCTGTAATGATCAGTTTTACTGGCAAGAAAAGATTACATGTAGCTTTTCATCGGCCGCAGAATCATCGATATTATCTGCATATATAAGAACTTTAGCCTACGCTGTACACAAGCATTCAGTTCCTAATGAAGTCGGTTTAATGTATGCTCAATATCTACTTCCATTTAGCTCAATTGGTATAAATCTCTCGCCCTCTAATCCGCCTGCTAACTGGCCTAGTTTAGACGACCTAATCAAAGGTGATCCGCTACCCGGGCAGATTGAACTTAATAAATACCTTTCCGAAATAGCTAATGCTGAAGAAATATTGTTGCAAGCAAATGGACCCATTCTCAGAAATCATACTGGAGTTTGTATTGATTTAAGAGTCATTTTAGTTTTTATTGAAGGATCTGAAGTTGACGATCCTGAAAGGATATTCGACTCAATAAGCGATGTAAGAAATGCTAAGGAAGGCATCGTTCCATTAGCTAAAAAGACTGAGCCATTTTTTGGTCGTTGGGAACTTGACTGGATATCTAGAGGATATTTCGAGCCAACGTTTGGCTTTGGTGATGTTCCAATTGCCTCAGTAGATCAGAATGAATTCGGTGTAGAGTATTTCTATGGCAATGTAAGTAATGGCGTTTGGCGGTATTGGGTTAATCAATGGTATCCGGTGCGCAATGCAGGAGTGGGTAATTCCTTTGGAACCTACATGACAGTATCAAAGGAATTATTTGCTAAGGTCAAAAAGCACAGCGGTAATAGTTATTATCTAATTGGCGAAATGACCTGTGTTGATAAGCGTGACTTCAATCGAGAAGAGAAGCCAATAAAAACCTTCGCTATTCATCCTGTTTAAGAAGCAATGTTTGTAGGTTACCAAACTTCTTGAGATGGCCTCTTTCGTATACTGCCAGTGAGCGAGGCGCCAGCTAAGCGCTTCGCTGAACATCCACTGTTGGCCGATAGCGGACATTCTGCTTTTCTTTATCACAAGAATGGTTGTAGTGGTCAAGTAAATTTGTATACCAATATAGAAACTTCATGCAGCTTTTTCAGATACATTCGGCGATAAGTAATTATTATAATAATGGCCTCTAGCTGAATTGTAGAGGGCGTTTAAAATTACCAACTAAGTCGGACAATCTAAAAATTGATTAAAATATTTTTCTATTTTT
>CAMAPQ010000076.1 GCA_945860125.1 Klebsiella pneumoniae | reverse complement strand
TCACACTGGGCAGGTATGGATAATGAAAAACCAATTAGCAAGGATGAAAAGACTTTATGCTTAGCGATGGGTAAAAGACTCGCCTTTTTGATCAGTCAATACAGTCCTTCTCCTTTTTAAGAATTTTGTTTAAGGTTCAGCTATGAGATTTTCTTTTCCCTCTTTTTCTCTTAAGCAATTGCAAAAAATAGGCGGCATTGTTTTTATTCTTTTAACAGGCGCACGCTTATTATTATTTTATACGCAATATCAAAAAGAACTCGAAGCACAATTTTCCTTTATTTGGCTATTTTTTTTAGGCTCAGCAGCCATGATCATTTTTTTACCCACCCTATTCTCTCAAAATGTCCGCGCGCTCATTATTTTCTCAATTATTATCCTCGTGTACTTTTGCCATGCTGTGATTCATAGCTTCTTGGCTTATCCTTTAAATGTTTTTAGCACGATGGAAGCCTCTTTAGAAGTCATCTTATTCATTGTTCTTTTTTTATGCATGAAAAAAATTCAAGCTGCAAAAGCTGCACTAAAAAAAAGCAGCTAATAAAATTTCGCTTTGTACCGATTGCATAAACAGTTAGCTGTTCATATAATCGGCCAGAGCTTGATCGCTTAATATTTCAAATCAGGATAGGGATTTTATGCAAGGAAAAATAGTTGTTATTACAGGCTGTACCAGCGGAATAGGCAAAGAAGTAGCACGGGAATGCGCACGACTTGGTGCCAGAGTGATGATGGTTTGTAGGAATCTTGCCAAAGCAGAAGAGATTGCTAAAAAAATTATCCAAGAAACGCAAAATCCACAAATTGAAACTTTTCAGTGCGATTTATCATCTTTATCAAGCGTGCGCACATTCACTACAAATTTTTTAGCGCAACATGAAAAAATTGATGCGCTTATATTAAATGCAGGAGTTTTTTCCTTCAAAAAAACCCTAACTCAAGAAGGATTTGAACTTCAATATGGCGTCAACTATCTGGCTCACTTTTTAATGACCATGCAGCTACTCCCTGCCCTACTTGAAAGCGGCACAGCAAGAGTGATAAGCGTGGCATCACTACTTCACTTGGCAGGTAGAATCGATTTTGCTAATTTTAGAGCAGAATCAGGCTATGGCCCAAGCTCTGCCTATGCACAATCGAAACTTGCTAATATTTTATTTATGAAAGAATTATCAAGATTTTTACAGGCAACTTCTGTGAAAGCCTACTCACTGCATCCTGGCACAGTAAGTACTAGCTTACTAGGAGAGCAACCAAACTGGCTTGGAAAAATTTCAAGCTTTTTATTAAAAACGCCTAAAAAAGCAGCATCAGACATTGTATCTTTAATAACGCAAGAAACAATAAAAGAAGCTTCTGGCACTTATTTTTCTGAAGGAAAACGCGGCAAGCTATCACCACTTGCCGAAGACATTTCGTTAGCCAGAAGATTGTGGAATGTCAGCTTACAACAGTGCGGATTAAATGAAGAACAAATTAAAAAAAGCCAGCGAACACCCGACCAAAAGAAGAAAGAGTCTCCAGTAAATATCGTAGCCACTCTTTAAATCAGGCTGTCTTCTTTTGTCTCAACCTCCTCAGAAGCCCACTTCATGGCTTTTGCGAATTTTTCCTTCAAGGCTTTCTCTTTATCTCGAAAATGAGAAAGCCTTTTCTTTTCTATAAACGCTTCAAGTGAAACAATGTGCGCGCGCACAGGCTTAATCCGAAGAACCTTACCCTGCTTCATGTTATAGCCTCTTATGTTGCGTTAATAAAAGAAAACTGTATTAAAAATAATAATACTTATAAAAAATACATGCTAAAGAGCATAATCAGTTTAGGACAATCTATTAGATTTTTTTTTAAATTTCAGGATGCTTAGTTATTGCTAAAACTACTATTTAAAAACGGCTTGATATACCATAACTTAAAAAGAGGATATGAATAGCAAATATGACCTTTAAAGATTCACAGTATGAAAATAAAACTTTAAAGCGCGTTAAAACCGGTGGGTTTGAGCGACGTCTTTCACTTGCTAAAGCAGGACTCATTGCAGGCATTAGGCTCGCAGCAAATTCAACTGGGAGCCTTTTTCTTTCCAAAGAAAAAAGGGAAGCAAAGCAGCGCGAATCGCTTTCTAAAGAAGCTTTATACCTTGTTCATGAATTAGGTAAATTAAAAGGCAGCGTTGTTAAAATTGGGCAGATGATGGCCTTATGGGGGGAGCATTATCTGCCAGAAGAAATTACTTCAGCCCTACACACACTAGAAGACCAATCGGCAATGCTTGATTGGTCAGTAATGCAAAAAATTTTAGAGGAAGAATTAAGCGAGGAAAAACGTTCAGAGCTTGATATTCAGCCTTACCCTATAGGAACAGGTAGCCTTGGCCAAGTTCATTTGGCAGTAAGAAAAAAAGATGGCAAAAAAATATGTCTTAAAATTCAGTATCCGGGCGTTGCAGATGCAATTGATAGTGATCTTGATAGCGTTGCCACTTTATTAAGATTAACGCGTCTCGTACCTTTTAATGAAGGCTTTAATGACTGGCTTGAGGAAGTACGCCAGATGCTAAAGCGTGAAACTAACTACCCTCTCGAACTAGAAACAACCTTGCGCTTTCGTGAACATTTAAGTGATGATGACCGTCTCATCATCCCGGATGTTTTTCCTGAATATTCTTCAACGCAAATTATAGCAACCTCCTTTGAAGAAGGCATCAGCGTTGACTCCCCGCTATTTTTAGCGGTAGAGCAATCTAGACGTAACAGAATTGCTGAGGCAAGTATTCACTTATGTTGGCGTGAAGTATTTGAGTTAGGCGAAATGCAAACAGACCCTAACTTTGGTAATTTTTTAGTTCGCCTTGATGAAATAAATCATCAGGATAAGCTCATATTAATTGATTTTGGTGCAGTTAAACGCTTTGATAACGACATCCTAAAATACGGCATAGAGCTAGTAAAAGGTAGTTTTTATCATAATAGTGAGCAGCTTAAGCAAGCCGTAATTGATCTACATTTTTTGCCTAAAGTAGCTTCAAACAAGCTTTTTGAAGCCTTTGCTGAAGTATGCTTTCTTGCTATTGAGCCTTTTACTGATCCCGCCTTACACCCCGTACCACCTGAGATTATTAATAATAAAGGCGAATATAAGTGGGCACAAAGCAACCTTACAACGCGAATCATGAAAAAAGCGGCTTCTGCTGCCCTTTCCCGCCATTTCAGCATACCCCCCAAAGAATTCATGTTTCTATCGAGAAAAATAATGGGGGCTTATACTTTGCTGTCTGTTGTACGTGCTGAAATTAATGGCTTTAATATTATAAAAAAGTTTCTTACTTAACGATAAGTCTCATTAGAGATAATCACTTGTTTAGAATACCGCTGGCACAAATGAGGCTGGGGTCTATAATTTTCAAAGAAAACAAAAGGATTTTTCTTTGAAAATTATAGAAGACGATATTGCGACACCAGAAAATTTAAAAGTATTTCAGCCGTTTAAAACATTGCAGGCTGAACAACTCATGTTGCTTGCAAAACAAGTAAGCATTGAATACGTGAACGCAGAGAAAATATTTGTTGGGCTTGGCGAATATCCAGAAAATGATTATTTTTTAATTAATGGAACGGTGTCCGTTACAGATAAACTAAACAATCAACAAATAATTGAATCAGGCACCCCCAGATCTCTTGCTCCCCTCGCTAAAATTCGTCCTAGCCTCTATAGCATTAAAAGTATTACCCCTGTGAAATTACTGGTTATTCCTTCAGAAATTACTGATATAGCCTTAAGTGAATCACCTCATGATCACTTCAAAATTGACCCTCACACTAAAGAAAACCAATCAGCAACGCGCCAGCTTTTTTTAGACATATATACTGACCTTAGAAATAACAAACTTATTCTGCCTTCATTACCTGATATCGCCTTTAAAATCAGACGCTCTATTGATAATGGACTTGACGTGCGTGAAATCTCTCGCGTCATTAATATGGACCCTATTATTGCTGCAAAATTGATCAAAATCTCTAATAGCCCACTATATAAAAGCCAACAAAATGTTGAGACCTGCTCACAGGCAATTTCAAGAATGGGTCTTAATACCACAAAAGAAATTGTAATGAGCTTTGCCATGAATGAAGTTTTTAAAACGAATAATAAAACACTTAAAAAACTAATGAATGACTTATGGGAACATAGCATTGAAGTAGGTGCAATTTGCCTTATCTTTTCAAAAGCGTTGAAATTTCTTAAT
This sequence comes from Klebsiella pneumoniae, assembly GCA_945860125.1. GTDB lineage: Bacteria > Pseudomonadota > Gammaproteobacteria > Pseudomonadales > CAMAPQ01 > CAMAPQ01. The sequence goes on along the minus strand of CAMAPQ010000076.1, from coordinate 7,351 downwards.
CCTGAAAATGCCTTTCTAGCAGGTCTGGTACATGATATTGGCGTAATTCCTATCCTTTACTACGTTGAAAAATATCCGGATATATTCAAAGAAGAAATCAGCCTACAAGCGTGTATTCAATCTCTGCGCGCAGAGATGGGCAGCGTTATACTGAAACGGTGGAATTTTTCGGAGTCTTTTTGTTTAGCTGCACAAAAAGCAGATGAGTGGTGGCATGAAACACAAACACCTGATTATGCAGACCTTGTAATTATTGCCCAAATTCACAGTCAAATTTTAAAAGGAAAAACAAACTGTCTCCCTAAATTTAATGAAATACCAGCCTTCAAACAACTAGGCTTACATAACAAAGACCCCGAATTTTCGATTAATATTCTCAATGAAGCCAAAGAACATATTCGAGAAATTAAAAACGTTTTTAAATCGGTTTAATACTGATCAAACATAACTTAAGCATATCAACAACATATTTTGCATGAAAAACGAGCACTTCCTCATTTTTCTGCACAATTTTCTTGCAGAATATTCATTCATAGGCCTATCCTTCTAATAGGAAGGCATTTATTGCCAAGGATAATAAAATACTGTCTCAGGTAGATAAACTGCATGGTGACGGTATGAGAAAAGGCTATAGGGTAAAATTTATGGCTCAGTCTTGCTTAAAAAAGAATGGAAGAGAATATATTCGTCACCCTGCTGACGTGCCGATTCTTGTAAAAGTCATTGGCAACCCACAGCAGATGCGCCTGCCGTTAAATAATATCAGCCAAGGCGGCCTTGCATTTGAATCACCTACGCCTTTTGATATTGGCAGCCCTATTGAGATAAAAATCAAAGCAGAAAGAAGAGTTTTTAGAGCCTGCGGTGTCGTTCAATGGTGCGTACAGCATGAAGACCATATGATTATAGGCGTTGAGTTTTGCGATAATGAATCTGCTTTTAAAGTCAGGATGATTGAGCAAATATGTCATATTGAGCACTATAAAAAAGAAATAAAAGAAAAAGAAGGCCGAAAACTTGATAAAGCGCATGCAGCCCTTGAATGGATTGAGCGACATGGTAGTGAGTTCCCAAACCCGAAATAAAAAAATTATTGGCTTCACTACATTTTTACTACCTCTCTATTAATAGCGATCATTGAAATCAGACTCGACAGAAGACACCTTCCCCACTACGATTAGCCTGATAAAAACATCCCTTCAGATTAAACAACATAAGCGGGCTAAGCATGGCTTCTGAAAGAATCAATATTAAAGAAATATTAAATGTTAAGTGCGACGTAACAGATCTCACGCTATATGGCTGGGTACGATCAAGAAGAGATTCAAAAGCCGGATTTTCCTTTATTGAAATTTCTGACGGCTCCTGCTTTAGTACACTACAAATCATCGCAAATCAGTCGCTGACAAACTATTCAAATGAGATATTAAAACTATCTTCAGGTTGCTCGATTAAAGTAACAGGTAAACGCACGGCCTCACAAGGAAAGGAACAGGCATTTGAAGTTCAAGCAGAGACAGTTGAAGTGCTGGGCTGGATTGAAGAACCAGAAACTTATCCGATATCAAAAAAACAACATACCTTTGAATTTTTACGCACCCTACCTCATTTAAGAATACGCACGAATACTTTTGGTGCTATGTCTCGAATAAGACATACAGCAATGCATGCAATACATCAATTCTTCACTGATAATAATTTTTACTGGGTAAATACACCCATCATTAGTAGTAGCGACTGCGAAGGGGCTGGCGAACTTTTTAAGGTCAGCACACTAGATTTTTATAACTTACCTAAAGATACAAAAGGAAAAATTGATTTCAACCAAGATTTTTTTGGCACAGAAAGTTTCTTAACCGTATCTGGCCAGTTACATCTTGAATCATACTGTTTAGCGCTTTCAAAAGTTTATACCTTTGGTCCTACTTTTCGTGCTGAAAACTCTAATACATCAAGACATCTTGCAGAATTTTGGATGGTAGAGCCTGAAATAGCATTTGCAACACTCGATGATATTGCCTTACTTTCAGAACATTTTTTAAAGTCTATTTTTACAGCCGTCCTAAAGCATAATGCGGATGATATTGCTTTTTTTGAAAAACGAATTGACCCTTCTTGCCTTCAACGTATTAACCAAGTAATTGATAAAAAATTTGTGCGTATTGATTATACGGATGCTGTGAATATATTAAAAAATTCAGGCGTTCAGTTTGAATTTCCAATTAATTGGGGCACTGATTTACAATCAGAGCATGAGCGATTTTTAGCTGAAGTGTATGTAAAAGGGCCTGTTATTGTTCAAAACTATCCAAAAGAAATCAAAGCTTTTTATATGAGAATGAATGATGATGAAAAAACAGTTGCTGCTATGGACGTACTCGCTCCAGGCATTGGTGAAATTATAGGGGGCAGTCAACGGGAGGAAAGGCTCATACGTCTTGACCAAAAAATGACAGAATTAAACCTACACCAACATTTAGGATGGTATAGAGATTTACGACGTTACGGGACCGTGCCCCACGCAGGCTTTGGACTAGGTTTTGAGCGTTTATTAAAATATATTACAGGTATAGATAATATTCGAGATACCATCCCCTTCCCACGCGTACCAGGAAATGCCGCTATATAGCGCAAATAAAAAAAACAATATCAGGGCAATTAACGTAAAAATCGTATAACTAAGTTCGCTTATAAGTATTGAGATTAGTACAACTTGTGCCATTTTCACAACGAATGGGCGTTTGCATGCGAATAATTGCCTGAGAAGATAAGGGCAAATAGAAAGTGTTTTCTAACGCTGTTTTAGTAGCACAAACTGACCAATAAGAAGCATTGTCAGCAAAAGAAAAAAAGTGTGCTGCAGCTTTATGCCAAAAGCGATTAATAATTGGAACCTCAAGAGGATAACACCAGTGCGCTTTAATTTTAAGAAGATTAACATCTTGGATATTAATACTTTCCCTACCACGAGAGGTGCTGACCAACTTAATAGCCTGACTTCGTCTATCTAAATGATCATTAGGAATTTCAAAAATTGGGTTTTTTCTTTCTTCAAAATCATAATTATTACGTCTGCATGAATCAGAAGAACAAGGAACAAGACTATATTTTCGCTCCGCAAATGCATTAAACATTTCAGCGGTAGGATGCACAATATCAATACGCACACCTTGCCCTAGCGTATTTAATGTCTGTGACTTTAACTTAGCCACCATAAAACCTTGAGTGCTCACATTGTTTTTCAAATAAAAAGGTGCCAATGAAGAAGCTAACTGCAATTCCATCACATTAAGACTTGCATGATTTAATGCGCCTTTTCTTGCAGCCATAAAAGTAGAGTGATTCAACAATGTTTTAGCACTATAAATAAATGCCATTTGAGTGAGACCAAAAATAAGAAACAATAACAAAGGAAAAATAAAAATAAATTCAACCATCCCTTGTCCATTATTATTAATAATTAATTTTTGTTTCACGTATAAATCCTGATTATTATTTAATACCTAATCTTAATGAATAAGACGGCAATTTAATCATCAGAACAAAATACAATCAATCCCACAATAAATTATCGAGAAATAGATCACATTAAACATCATTATGTTTATCTTTATTCTTATTTTTTAAAAATATAACACTTGAAAAATTCACTAAAGGAACAGATATTAATCTAGGTTTTATATGTGCTACGGGCGGAATTAGTGTCATGCCAAGACTTTTTTTCTTGGCAGACAATAAATATATAGCACCAAATGGTTTCATAATTTTAAACAAAAAAATATTGGCTAAAATATTTTTAATTTTCTGCAACGCAGTTTTCCTATCTTTTTCAAGATAAAAATTGAAAGGCCATTCAGCATAAGAAAAATGAGTCTCTCCTACATCTAAATCCAAAAGTCTCATCCAGTCACTTAAACGATAGGCGCTAATAAAATGTGAACCCCAAGGGCCTTTAAAATATTTTAAAAAAAACCGACTTAATCCAAATAAACTAAAAGGGTTAAAGCCTATAATAATTAAAGTTCCACCTGGCGCTAAAATACGTACTGATTCACGCAAAACACGATGTGCGTTTTTTTCAGTGTCTAATGAGTGATGCAAAATAACCGTATCAATGCAATTATTATCACACGGCACATTTTCAAGAGAACCAACGCACTGTACTACGCCTGAAATTTTTTGATGTGTCGCGAGTGATGGCGTAAATTTAACTTTATAAGCCGCTCTACTTGCTTGAAAAAGCGCACAATGTAATGAATGATAACCAATTGAGCTAGCATAAAATAAAACACGACCAAAACCTCTAGGTAACTCATTAGATACCATCTGTATCTCTTTTTCATATAATGCAGAGCCACCCCCAGAGGAAAACCAATTTTTTATTTCTTCATGCCTTTCTTCACACATAATAGGCATCCTCTTCTGCCTGGAAAAGAAACGGTTAAGCTTTAACCTAAACATATTTTTGCACCTAAAAAATTAAGCGATTAAAATGAGTCTAATTTCTTTTATGTATAAAATCAAAAGAACAGGAAATAGATAATATGATTATCCCAATAAACCATCCATCTTTAAAATTTAAAATATGCGCAATACCAGCATTTCAAGATAATTATTTTTGGCTGCTACATGATGAGATAACACGTCAATGCCTAATTATTGATCCAGGTGATGGATTAATAACGATAGACGCGATAGAAAAACTTAATATTGAACCATATGGAATATTAATTACACATTATCATGCTGATCATATTGGCGGCATTGAAATGCTCCATGAAAAATATCCTCATATAAAAATTTGGGGGCCACAAACAGATGAATTAGCCTTTAAAAAATATTCTATTAATTGGGTCGATGACGGTGAAATTATTAATTTAAATAATTTCTCTAGCGATTTTTTGTTGGAAGTTATGGAAACGCCTGGTCATACAAAAAATCATGTTTCTTATTATCATCGAGATACACCACTTCTCTTTTGTGGAGACACATTATTTGGGGCAGGTTGCGGCCGTGTATTTGATGGGACATATGAGCAATTATTTTCATCGCTTCAAAAAATCACCTTACTTCCTCTTAATACGCTTATTTTTTGTGCGCATGAATATACGCTTAATAATTTAAATTTTGCTTTAATGGCAGAGCCAAACAATAGGGAAATTATAAAAAGAATTAACACAACTATCACAAAAATACGCAATGAAAAAATAAGTCTGCCGTCACTATTAGGAAACGAAATTGAAACAAATCCATTTTTAAGAAGCCACAGTATTACAATAAAAAAAAACATTGAGAGACACTTTTATCAAAAATATAATTCTCATCTTGAAATATTTACAGCTTTAAGAATATGGAAAAACAGCTTATAAAAAAGCATTTATTTTATTTAATGTAACGATGAGCAACTCATAACCTCTATTAATGCTAAGCTTTATGGCATCACACTTTTAAATTAAAAGCTGATCATTTACTATTACTATGATGTTCAGTACAATGCAAACCTCTCAGATGATTCTAAATATGTTATTAGGACCTTCTTAAGATTAATTTTCAAATAAATTAAAAGGTTAGGTAATGAAGAATAAGTTAAAAGCGAAACTTCAAACTCCCCCCCTTATCAAAGGCAATAGTAGGATTAATAGGAATAACGATAGATCACACTTCAATACAAAACTTCTAAAGACTTCTTTTAAGTTAGGCATAATTGGTTGTTTTTTGCATAGCTTATTAGCCTGTAGCGTCTTTCCTGTACAAAACAGACTAGAAACAATGTCTTCTGTTGCAGGAGCAGCGACGCCCAAATTAAAGAATAAAAGCCTTTCTTATGAGGCATCAACAATAACCACTATTGAACATACTTACACTAAAGCTGGTTATCTTTTTGGCGCTGTTCCACCGCTTTTTTTAGAGCTCCCTATCTGTGATTTTAAGCATGTAAACATTACAGGAAGTATTCTGCACCCAAAAAAACCACAAGATTTATGGCAAAGAATTCGCCAAGATATGGCTCTGAATGTTGATATAGACAATGCTCTTGTTGAAAAACATCGCACCTGGTTTATTAATCACCCTGAACACTTGCTAAAAGTACAGGAGCGCGCCAGTAAGTATCTTTACTTTATTGTTGAAGAGCTCGAGGCAAGAAATCTACCACTTGACCTTGCCTTACTACCAGCAATAGAGAGCGCCTATAATCCATTTGCTTACTCTTCTGCCCGCGCCTCTGGTCTTTGGCAGTTTATACCTGATACAGGTCGCCGTTATGGCTTAAAACAAGATGGCTGGTTTGATGGTAGACGCGATGTCATTGCATCAACGCATGCAGCGCTTGATTACTTGGCTGATCTAAACGAGGAGTTTGATGGCGATTGGCTTTTATCTTTGGCAGCTTATAACACCGGCACTTTTAATATTGAAAAGGCTATTCTGCGAAATAAAAAGCAAAAAAAATCAGGCGATTACTGGTCACTTGCACTTTCTGAAGAAACAAAAAATTACGTACCAAGATTGGTTGCTTTAGCACAAATACTATCTAACCCTGAAAAGTATGGTGTTGACTGGGAAACAATTCCCAATAAACCTGAATTTACGGTAGTAACGGTTCCTGCCCAAGTTGATTTACTAAAAGCAGCAAAAATTGCACAGATAGAACCTATTGAGTTTTTTCAACTTAATGCAGGCTATAAGCGCTGGATTTCTGGTCCATTTGGGCCGCATCGTATCGTAATACCTGTTGAAAGTAGCGAAAAATTTCAGCTGGCATGGGCTTCATTGCAAGAAAATGATCGTCAAAAGTTATCAAGTGCAAACTGGCAACGCTACCTTGTTAAGGTAGGCGATAATCTCGATAGAATTGCAAGACTATTTAATACTTCAGTTCAAGATATTAAAAATATTAATCAGCTTTATTCAAACAATATAAAAGCGGGCGATACACTTCTCATTCCAAACAAAGCCCAACGTTTAAGCTATAACTGACATTCCGTATGCCGTCATTTTGCGGAATGCCAGATAAATATTAAGCGCGCACGCACCCCTAAACCAGTCAATATTTTGCCCAACTCATTGAAAGTAAAGCAAAATATTTTTGCAATAAAGCGCTGAAAAGCGCCATGTAAAGCCCGGCAAAATAGTACGGCAAAAACCATCGCTAATAGGCTTTAATCCAAGGATTAATTTCTCTTCTTTAACCGAATAAAAAAATTTTCAGGCCTCATTGTAAAATTAAATACTTCATGAGGCTGTGTTTGATTATTAGGCAGAGAAATTTCAAACTCTATCGCCCACATTACAAGTAAATACTTAAGCTCTACTAAAGATAAATTACGTCCGGGACAAAATCTTGGCCCTG
>CAMAPQ010000075.1 GCA_945860125.1 Klebsiella pneumoniae | reverse complement strand
GTGTCATAGAGAATCTCAGCGATCATAAATGGGATTAATATGAAATCAAAATAGGCGAGTGAAAGCGCAAAAATAGCAAATTTAAGTCTTTTTCTTGTAATAAAAAATAATTACAAAGACTTAATTGGCCGCTATGCGGAATGACGGATGATGATATCTATTCAATTTATCTTTTGGCGCCAACCGCTAATCCAACAGAACTAAAATTTTTAATTGACTACACTCGTTCAGGATTATCTGGTAAACCTGGTCAGCTTTATCGTGCGGAAGAAGTGCCTTTATTGCTGAAAGCTTTTAATGGCGTAAAAATTGAAGATGAGCCTGTTCAAGATGAGTTTGGCTTGTCTTTATCAGGTTACGCACCCATTTATTCAGCGGAAGGTCAACCTATTGCTGTCGTGGGTATCGATGTTTTATTTGATCGCATTCAGGCAATAAAGATAGGCCTTTTTAAGGCAACTTTTATTATTTTTAGTTCATCCTTATTACTTATTATTTTTGCTTCGTTATTAATTGCTTCGAGTATTCGTAAACCACTTAATTATTTGGTGGAAATGACAGGCAAAGTAGCAGAAGGACAATTAGGTTCACATCAGAGTATCAAAAGAAAAGATGAGTTTGGCGTATTATGTAAGCATTTTGATTCAATGGTGGGTCATTTAAGAGAACGTGAGATTCTTCGTGATACGTTTGGTAAGTATGTTAGTAAAACCATCATGCATCTTCTGTTAAGTTCAGGTGTCACACCTCAGCTAGGTGGGGAAGAACGTGTTGTAACCATGCTTTTTAGTGATCTAAAAAACTATACAAGAATTGCCGAAAAGCTCTCACCTAATCAAACAGTTGAGATGCTAAATGAATATTTTGGTCTGATGGATGAAATTGTTGATCAGTACCATGGTTGTATTATTGAATTTTTAGGTGATGCGCTTTTGGTTGTTTTTGGCGCACCTTATTATTACCCGGAACATGCTTTGAAAGCGGTGCAATGTGCGCGTGAGATGCAACATAAACTTCAAGCGCTGAATCAAAAATGGCAAGATTCAGGTCTAAGTTCGCTATGGGAAGAAACTCTGTTTCTAGCATTGAAATGAGAATAGGAATACATACTGGTACGGTTGTAGTGGGTAACTTAGGGAGTCACACAAGAATGAAATATGCGGTCATTGGTGATTCAGTAAATGTTGCGGCTCGTCTTGAGGGGCTCAATAATGAGTTAAGTTCAGGTGTTTTAGTGAGCGAAGATACAAAAAATAATCTACCTTTTGTTGAGCAGTCAAAACTGGTGTCAGTGGGTTGCCATGCGGTTAAAGGTCGTGAAAAAACAGTGCAAATATTTCAGGTGGTGGTATAGGGTATTAATATTTCTATCAATTAGCTTAAATACCGTTCAAAAATTTTAATTAAATCACCTACATTTTTTTTCTGATCAAAGGATGCAAGTACTTTTGATCTTGCATCAATAATCATTTTGTTTTTCAGCGCAGTATCATCCATGAGCTTTGTAAGTTGTGTGATAAGAGATGTTACATCGTTTGGCTCAGCTAATAGGCCTGTTTTTTCATGCTCAACTAACTCAGGAATAGCCCCCATATTAGTGCTAATCACAGGGATACCCATTGCCATAGCTTCGGCGATGACGTTAGGAATGCCGTCCGGTGGTTGGCCTGAAATCATTCTGCATGCTAAAGCAAAACAATCTACTTGCTCGAATTGTTCCATGACTTCTGAAAAAGAAAGCATGCCTAGAAAACGGATGTTGTCTTTAAGAGAAAGACTAAATTGTCGCTCTATTTGAGTAATATGTTCTTTCAGGTTTGTTTCTTCGGGTCCGGATCCAACAATTTTCAGCTCTACTTTTCGACCTTGTTTTACGAGTTCGCTAACAGCTGTAATGAGTAAATCATGTCCTTTTGTAGGAACAAGTCTGCCAATGGTAAGAATTGAAAAAGGTTCAGTTCGATTGTCCCTTTTTGCTGGCATCGCTTTGCGCGCTTCAACACGATCACAAATTTTTGGTGATAAGCCGTGATAGTTAAGGTAAATATCTTTCGGATGGGTATGATTCATATTGCGCTGTAAGTGTTGGCAAAAATAACCTGTGCAGACAACGGTAAAAGTAGATTGCTTGAGTTTGTGCTCAAGCAGTTTGTTGGGGGTGAAAATATCCTCGCCGTGAATAGCGGCAGACCAGCTTTTCTTTTGCATCCTGCCCAAAATCCAGCAGGCTGTTGTCGGTACATTTGCCCAGTGTCCATGAAGATGATTAATGCCTTCTTTTTTAATTTGTTCTCCAAAATAAAAAGTAAGGGGGAAAATAGCAAATGACTTCAAAATTTCCATGGGTCTGTCTTTGCCAAACCATATAATTTCTGCAATGAGCTTAATAAATGTCAGAGGATTACTGATAAAGCCTTTTATTAAGGCGCGCCACTGTGCCCAGCCAAAAAGAGGGGCGTAGTGGGTACGTTCATCCATCAGTTTTTTTGCTTCTTCTAAAGTTATGGGGTCGCGTGGTTTTTGCAGTGAATAAATTTCAAAAGGGAGCCCTTGCCTTTCTAGTTCTGCCAATTCACGAACAATAAACGTTTCGTGAATTTCAGGGAACATGGAAATAATGATGCCTATTTTTTTCATGTGTTTTTTTCTCTTTCTATTCTTTGTCTATCTTTTTGCTCAAGTAGTTCGTTGTAGAGGTTTTCTGTTTTGTGAGCAAGCGCTTCAGTTGAAAAATTGGTTTCTATTCGTTGTTTACCAGCCAGCCCCATTTTTATACGCAGTGATTTATCTTCAATGAGTGTAATAAGCGCGTTTGCATAACCTTGAATATCTTCATCTTTAATTAAAAACCCTGTTTCTGCATCAACAACTAATTCAGGGCAGCCGCCAACATTTGTTGCAATCACAGGTTTGGCACCTGCCATGTATTCCATTACAACATTTGGACAGCCTTCAGTATGTGTCGCAAGAACACAAATATCCATCGCATGAATTAAATTGCTTGTATCGTGACGCATCCCTGTAAAAATTGTTTTTACTTCTGGCTGTAGCATTGAAGAAAACTGTCTTATTTCTTCCAATTTTGGTCCGTCGCCTATAGCAATAAAAACTGTTTTTGGATGCTTTTTTTGAACCAAGCTTGCCGCTTTAAAAAAAGACTCATAATCTTTTTCAAATCTAAATCGCCCAATCATACCTATAAGTATTTCATTTGAAGAGATGTGAAGCTTCTCACGAATTTTTTGTTTTGTTTCAGAGATAATAAACCTGTTCAAGTCGATGCCGTTATGAATTAATGCAATTTTCTCGTCAGAAATCCGCCATATTTTTTTTAGGTGAGGACGAATGGATTCTGCATTAATAGTGATCTTATCTGTTACTTTTTCAAGTAGCCGATCAATAACTAAGTGATGCTTTTTTTTCCAAAAATCCATCGAACGAATAGACGTAATGATAATAGGCGTGCGTGCGAGAATAGCCGAAAATCGTCCGTAGGTATCTGCCGTAAAGAGATAAGTTTGTACAATATCAGGTTGAATTTTTTTTAAGATTTGTGTGACAGTCAGAATCGTTTTAAGATTAAAGAAACCACTATGTTTCACTTGAATAACAGACACGCCTAGCTTTGTAATTTCAGGCGTAAGCGTTTGAAAGCTTGCGTCAAGGTTAATAACCGTAAAGTCAAAGGCATCATAATTACGGTATTTTAAATACTCAATAACTTGGCGTTGAGCGCCGCCCGTATGGAGATTATCAATAATGATTACAATTCTATTTTTCATGAAAGGGCGCTCAAAAATAGTGTTTCATAGTCTTGTATCATTCGCTCTAAGCTAAACTGTTCCTTAGCGTAACGTAGCGCAATCTGAGACATCTTTTTCCTCTTTCGTTCATTTTGCAATAATTCAATAATTGCATCAGCAAGATGCGTCGCTGAGGGCGTAACAATTATTCCACCATTTAGGCTGTCATTTTTTTTCCCGAGAACAATTGCATCTTTGCATCCGCCGACATCTGTAAGCACAATCGGAATGCCTGCTACTTGTGCTTCAAGTGCGGTAAGTGGATGTCCTTCTCGATCTGAGCTTAAAGTAAAAACGTCTAATCCTGCCAATATATCTTTAACATCGGATCGCGTGCCTAAGATAAAAACTGAATCAGATAAGTTTTTATCTTGGATCGCCTGTTCTATTTTTGCGCGCTCTGGCCCCTCTCCTGCAATAACACACTTGATATTAGGAAGTGTTTTTTTAATGAGCGCGATTGCTTCAATAAGTCTTGGGTAGTTCTTGGCTGTAACCATTCTGCCGACCATACCAAGCAGAAAATGATCGTCAGGAATTTTTAATTCTTCCCTGATTTTTTGTCTGTCCCCCTTTTCATATTTTAAAACATCAACGCCATTTAAGATCACCTGAATGAGGCTTTGTGAAATACCTATTTCTGCATGATAATAAGCTGCAACGTCCTGCGATACAGCAATTAATCTTGTTGTGCAAAAACTAAGCAATTTATCGATTTTTTTATAGTGTGCAGGTTTCCAGTTATCCCTACTATGTTCTGTGACAAATATAGGGATTTTATTTAAGTTGACAGCACGCAGCCAAGTATTGGCGGTCCAAAGATGAGTATTGATAATATCTGGTTTAACTTCCTTCAATAGTCGTCTTAGTTTATTGACTAAGCCAAGATCAAATCCCGGTTTTTTATTGAGGCAGTGTAATGTAACGTTTGGCGAAAGATCTGCAGCAAGCTCTCCAGCTGTTGCTAAGCAGGCAACATGAATATTCCATGTTTCACTATTGAATTGATTTGCAAGATTAACAATAACGCGCTCGGCGCCACCAACGGTGAGGCTTTCTACAGCAAACAAAATAGTTTTTTTTGACGTCATGAGTTTTAGGTGTCTGTAAGGTAAGAGTTGGGGCTCGATTGTACAGAATAATAGGATCACCTAGCAAAGGTCTCTTTTTTTCATTATAGGGAGTTATTTATGGATAAATATCAAGCAGGGTTGTTTTCTGGTCTTTTTTTTCGATTGGAGTGGCTTATCGTATTGGTGGTTTTATCTTTTTCTAGCACTGCTTATGCTGTGCGTTGGTTGGATGGATGGGATAACGCTCAACGTTTCAAGCTTGCTTACCTTGCTGATCAATCCGAAGTGAATATACCTGTTTCGGTGTGGCCTTTGCCGTGGCATGGCGCTGTTCCCTTTATTGAAGAAGATTGTTCTTCGGTCGTAAAAAAGGCATCTCGTCGCGTGTGTTTAGCCTTAAAAAAAGAGTGGCAATATAAAGAGGCCATAAGTGAGGGGGTATCGCTTGATTTCTATGCGGCAAATCAATCCCTTATTTTCCATTCATTTGATCAAACTCCCCATGAAAAAGGCTTGTTAAAAGGCGATTATTTTTTAGAGGCTGAAAATTGGCAATTTAATGCAGCCTTAAATATTTACCAGGACGCAGAAGATGATGAGTCCTTTCGTGTAGAAGGCAGTTATTTAAGCCGTCAAATAGGAGATTGGTCGTTGCTGCTTGGGGCGTTACCTCAATGGTGGGGGCCGAATATTGATCAAAGTTTAATCCTTTCTTCAAATGCGCGTGATTTTCCTGCTATTTTTCTTACCCGTTCGACGCTTTCACCTTTTGAGACTTCTTGGCTTCGCTGGGTTGGCCCTTGGCATTTTGTGACATTTATGGGGCAGTTAGATGATGACGGAAGGTATGTTGATCATCCCTTATTATGGGGCGCGCGTTTAACCTTTAAGCCTTTTTCTTCTTTTGAAATAGGTGCTTCACGTACAGCAATGTGGGGCGGTGAGGGTAGGAAAAAAACGCCTCGTATATTTTTAGATTTATTGCTAGGGCAGGATAATTATGAGGGTGATAAAACAAATGAGCCTGGAAATCAATTAGGTGGTTTTGACTTTCGTTGGTCTCACGCTTCTGAGACCTGTACGCAAAGTGTGTATGGTCAGTGGATTGGCGAGGATGAGGCGGGCATGATGCCTTCCAGACCAATTGGGAGCTTGGGTGTTACAATGGCGTGCCCTGGTCGTCATGGGTTATTTGATTATTTTATTGAGGTTTCAGATACCGCTCTGGATTTTTACAATAGCGAAAAACTTTATGGCAGCGCTTATCAGCACGGTTTATATCAAACAGGTTATCAGTATTACGGTAGGGTATTGGGGAGTAGCTTTGATAATGATGCACGCACTGTTTCCTTGGGATTATTTTGGCAAGATTTCAAGGGGGTTTATAGCAGCAGTATTAAATTGCGACATTTAAACTTAAATCGCGATAATGTCGCCGTTTCTGATTTTACGAATACAGCCTCAGCGCAAGCATTAAAAACAAATCAGTTAGAGGTGATGGTCAAAGCCAAAACGAGGCTTCATACTTTTTCGGCAGGGGTAAGTATGTTAGATGAGTTACCGCTTAATCAGTTTTCTGTCGATTCACGTTTAACGGTTTGGTTAGGGTATGGGTTTGTATTTGGCCAGAAGGCGATCTAGCTGATTTGCAAAGGCAAGCCTGTCATTTTGATTGAGTGGGGAAGGGCCTCCGGTGTGAATTCCGCTTCCCCTTAAGCTATCAAAAAAATCGCGCATGTTTAGCTTGGCTTTAATATTCTCTTCTGAATAAAGTTCGCCTCGCGGATTAATTGCGCAACCTTTTTTTGCAATCACGTCAGCAGCAAGAGGGATATCGGCGGTAATCACAATATCTCCTGCCTCCATTTGGGCAACAATCTCACTATCAGCTTTGTCAAAACCAGAAGCGACTTTAAGTGACTTTATATAAAGTGAAGGCGCAAGATTTAGTATTTGATTCGCGACAAGTACAGTTTGTATTTTCTTTCTTTCTGCTGCTCTGAAAATAATTTCTTTAATGACGTTAGGACAAGCATCTGCGTCTACCCATATTTTCATTCGTGTATTTTTCCTTGATCTGTACTAGAGCTGGGCAACTGGAACTGGAATGATATCTCTTTGAAAACAAAGTTGAAAATAATTTTTTTACTACCCTAAAAAAACGCTTGACTCGAAAAATAAAATACGTAGAATCTCTCACGCGTTTAGGCGGGAATAGCTCAGTTGGTAGAGCACAACCTTGCCAAGGTTGGGGTCGCGAGTTCGAGTCTCGTTTCCCGCTCCAAGTTTTCATGTTCGTTTTTTATGTTTAAGTCATGTATCATTGTGAGCCTCATAGAGGCCGTTATGCTTTTCGCATAACATTAATTTACGATTGGGCTTAATTTTTTGTATGCTTTATCAGTTAATCTGAATAAAGTCAGTGATTAAGTCAAAAAAGAGTTGTTGGCGGGGTGGCAGAATGGTCATGCAGCGGATTGCAAATCCGTGTACGCCGGTTCGATTCCGACCTCCGCCTCCATAGTTTTTAGTGTTTTTTATTTGCCCGAGTGGCGGAACCGGTAGACGCAACGGACTTAAAATCCGTTGGCCTTTTGGCCGTGCCAGTTCGACTCTGGCCTCGGGCACCATATTTTTTTTTCTTGTTGGGGTTTTCTTAATTTATAATCATGAGAAAACTCTACTCTATGTCCTTCACACCTTCTCTCTACTCCTATCTTTCTACTAAAATAAAATCAGTAGCTCCTTATCGTTGTTATCTATTTATTTTGGTCTTAGTGCTTACGTTGTCTCTTTTCGTTTCACCGTGTAAGATTCGTTCAAGTTTTTTTATCCCTTCATTCCACGATTAAAGTGAGATGTTTTCATGATTCAGGGCAGCATAGTTGCAATCATCACTCCCATGAAAATGGATGGTTCTATTGATTGGCTTTCTTTTGAAAAGTTGATTGATTGGCATATTGAAAAAGGTACACATGCAATTGTTGCTGTGGGCACAACAGGCGAATCACCTACGTTAAATTTTGATGAGCATCTTGCAGTTATTAAGCATGTTGTGCGTTATACCGCGAAGCGAGTGCCTATTATTGCAGGGACAGGCGCTAATTCAACACAGGAAGCCATTGAGCTGACTGAAAATGCAAGAAAAGTAGGGGCGGATGCCTGTTTGCTTGTTACCCCTTATTATAATAAACCAACGCAAGAGGGTTTATATCTTCACTTCAAGGCGATTGCTGAGGCAGTTGCAATTCCTCAGATTTTGTATAACGTTCCGAGTCGTACAGTCTGTGATATGACAAACGATACAGTTGTGCGTCTATCAAAAATTGAGAACATTATTGGCATTAAAGATGCGACTGGTCAGTTTGAGAGAGGTCGTGCGTTACTCGGCTTGGTGAGGAGTCATGATTTTGCTGTGTATTCTGGTGATGATGCGACAGCCATTGATTTTATTTTAATGGGCGCGCAAGGTAATATTTCTGTAACTGCGAATGTGGCACCTGACTTAATGTCTCGCGCTTGCTTGTTAGCTTTACAGGGCGATGCTGAAGGCGCAAGAAAAATTAATGCTAGGATGCAAACTTTGCATCAACTATTATTTTGCGAGTCTAACCCTATTCCTGTGAAATGGGCTGTTCATCAATTAGGTTTGGTTGAGGCTTTAGGAATTAGATTGCCGCTGACACCTTTAAGTGAGCATTTTCATGCACCACTGCGTGAAGCCTTGGCCTTGCTGAATTTAAGCTAAGATA
Organism: Klebsiella pneumoniae; assembly: GCA_945860125.1. GTDB lineage: Bacteria > Pseudomonadota > Gammaproteobacteria > Pseudomonadales > CAMAPQ01 > CAMAPQ01. The sequence continues at coordinate 3,053 of CAMAPQ010000075.1, read as the reverse complement.
TTGGCGTGCAACTGTACTTATGTGAAGAGCATTAGCGCCTTGCTTTCAATCTAATGGTGTCAATTATTGTATTCGTATAGAAGGTTTCAAACTGGACTTGAGGGAATTGAATTGAGATTGCACTATATTCATTGCGTACCTATTTTTTTGAGTGTGTTATTGCTTTCCTCTTGTGGCTATATTGCAGGTGATCATGGTTATTTTCGTAATCGTACGATGGATTATCAAAAAAGCGTAGAAGGGAAAAAGCTGGAAGTTGCGCCACCTCATCGCGCTATAGAAGATGCATTGCCTATTCCAAATATTAATCAAAAAGTGGTTGGCTTTAAACCGCGTGATTTTGATGATGTTCCAAGGCCTCGGCTCTTAGTTGCTTATGCTGATGATGGTCGTTTATTTTTGCGTCGCCAGCCAGATTTAACACAAATTTTAGTGCGTGCAAACGAAGCACTTTTTTGGCAAAGTATTAAAAGTTATTACGTAGAGCATGCTCTTCCGTTAGCAGAAATAGATGAGACTCATTTTGTGCTACAAACGCAGTGGTTGAGAAACAATCAGCTAGGCAAGGCTCCTGGAATATTCAAGCGTACAGGACGTTTCTTTTCAGGATTAATGTTTGGATATCCGTATAGACGTTTTCATTTTGAACTTGCTCAAAGTTCAGCTGAAGATGTAGGGGTGATTGCGGTCAATGTGTTTGTGAAAAAAGAAAATTTTTGGTTTAGGCCTGCAGAGCAACAGATAAAAGAAACTTCTCGGTTATTAACGGCTTTACCGCCTAAAGTGCTTGCGGAAGAAGGTTGGCATCCTGTTAAAACAAAGGATGCAATTTCAGAGTCTGCATTGCAATCTGTAATTGGTTATCTCTCAGAGCAAGACTTTGATAAAACAAAATTTGCTAAAGTTAGCAGTAAACCGGTGCCAAAACGTATTTTCCTTTCAAAAGATGGAAATGGTTTTCCTCAGCTTGTTTTAGAGTTAGGTTTTGCGGAAGTTTGGGATAGAACAGGTAAAGCTTTAGAGAGAAATAAGGTAAATGTACAGGATAAAAATCGTTCATTAGGCACCTATTATATTGCCTTGGGTTCTCGTGGTTTGGTGGGGGGTAATGAGCAAGTGAAGTACGAGTTACGGTTAACAAAAGGCGAGGGTAAAGTACTTATTTTCTTGCAGAAAAGTGATGAAAAGCTAGCGCCTGTGGATGTGGCTGAAAAGATGCTTGAATCACTGAGAAAGACAGTTGAGAAACAGTTAAACAATTTATAAACAAGCGCCAATTTATTTTTTTGGGGGATGTCGTTATGCAAAAAGGGGAATTACTTTATTCTGGGAAGGCTAAGTCTGTTTATGTAACCGATGAGGTGTCTCACCTTATTCTTAACTTTCGTAATGATACCTCAGCTTTTGATGGTAAAAAGAAAGAAAGCCTTGAAAATAAGGGGGCAACGAATAATGCGTTTAATGCTTTTATTATGGAAAAGCTTGAGAAGGAAGGGATAAAAACACATTTTGTGCAACTGTTGAATGAAAATGAATCTTTGGTAAAACGTTTATCAATGTTTCCTATTGAGTGTGTTGTGCGTAATTTCACAGCAGGTAGTTTGTGTCGACGTTTAGGTATAGAGGAAGGAAAGCATCTTGAATCGCCTTTATTTGAATTCTTTTTGAAGAATGATGAGTTGGGCGATCCTATGATTAATGATCATCATATTATTGCTTTTGGTTGGGCAAATCAGGCTCAGCTTGAAGAAATGAGACGTTTATCATTTGCTGTTAATAAAATTCTAGTGCCACTTTTTTCTGATGTTGGTCTTTTGCTGGTAGATTTTAAATTAGAATTTGGTCTATTCGAAGGTGAAATGCGTTTAGGTGATGAATTTACACCGGATGGTTGTCGCCTTTGGGATAAAGAAACAGGCAAAAAACTTGATAAAGATCGCTTTCGTCAGTCGTTGGGCGATGTAGTGGAGTCTTATCAGGAAGTTGGCAAGAGGCTGGGTATCAAATTTTAAGTTTTTTTATTGTGAGATGAAATTTATTCAAGCGGATGAATAAAGCCTTTTTCTCTAATTAATTTTGGATATGCAAAGGAGGTGGGTGATGAAGTATTCAATTATTTTTTTATTGTTTATGGCGAGCTTTTCTCTTCAGGCGGCAGATTTCAGCCTTAAAAGCGCTGAAATTTCACCCTCTGAAATGATTCCTCCTTCCTTTGAGTTTAATGGTTTTGGTTGTACCGGTAATAACCGTTCGCCAATGTTAGAGTGGCAGGGCGCACCGGTCGATACAAAAAGTTTTGCTGTAACTGTTTATGATCCAGATGCACCAACTGGATCGGGCTGGTGGCATTGGCAGGTTATCAATATTCCTGCAAGCACCCGTGTTTTACCTAGTAATGTTGGGATAGAACATAGTAAAGATTTACCGGTTGCTGCGGTACAAATGCAAAATGATTATGGCACTAAAGCGTGGGGCGGCACTTGCCCACCTAAAGGTGATAATGCTCATCGTTATATTTTTACAGTGCATGCGCTTAAAGTGGAGAAACTTGATCTTCCAAGCGATGCAACCGCTGCGTTAACAGGGTATATGATTAATGCTAATACAATCGCTAAAGCGACTTTTACAGCAAAATATGGTAGGTAAAAGCGAGTTTATCTAAATCACGGTAGATACGGTAAACACGCTTGTGATTCCAAGTAAACTTTTACATTGCGAAGATATAAAAAGCATGAACCAAAGCCCCCATTTGCGGTGAGTGTTACATAGTGAATCTCCTCTGAATATTTTATGAGAAAATTATACTTTTCAACTCACTTATTTTTCGGGGGGATTACCATTCGCTCGCCTTGAATTGAAAACATTTTAAATCAGTCAGTTTTTAACGGTTGACTAAATCAGCTTTTATCCTAAAAAAATCAGTTAAAGCAAGCTGATATACTGCAAAGCCCTAGAAAACAAGGAGAAAGCAGTGGATTTAAGCCCGTCAACCATTCACCCTGAGGGTGAAAAGAATTCTCTCCAAAATATAACAAAAGCTGAATCGATCGAAG
>CAMAPQ010000074.1 GCA_945860125.1 Klebsiella pneumoniae | reverse complement strand
GTTTGTTCAAAAGTGAGGTTTTTTTTCGTTTTAGTTTCAAATAATTTTTGTCTGAATAGAAGAGGATATGTCATTGAATGGGCCTCCATGCCTGAAAGAAAAAATGAAGGCGCATATTATGTCATACTATGCTGATCTTGCTATACCATAGTTGAAAGCAATGACGTGCTATTTGTGTCTCTTCATTAGAAACGAGCACCTGAAGTTCATAAGAAGAGGCTTGATTACTAAGAACCCGCATTGAGCACCCCTTAAAAAGCCATCATTAACGGTTTTTTATTGCAATAAAACCGCCTCAGGTAAGCCATAAATGATGAGGGCCCCACCTCTCATTAGTTAAACAATTTTTTCTTTCGTTTCATTCATCCCGTGCAGACTATACCGCCTCTCACTCTCTACTTTTTGGGTAACCTAATGGATCCCACGTAGCAGATGAAATACCCAGCGCATTGTCGGTTTTTTCAGTTGTTCTGTATCGTACTGCATCTCAGCCGCAATTATGAATGCAAACATAAAACTATGAAAATACCACTAATGTTACATTATTTAAAATAAATAATGGCTATTTGATGGGCGCTCAATGAGGGTAATCTGATTGTTATGTCTGCGATTGAATAAAAGCTTTAATGCGTTCTAGTGCTATGTTGCATTTATTAATATCGGCAACTAGCGCAATTCTTATATGATTTTTGCCTGGATTAACCTCATCTACTTCTCTGCTTAAAAAACTTCCTGGTAATACCAGCACATTTTGCGTTTGGTAAAGTTGTTGAGTGAATGTTTCATCATCACAGTCAAGCTCAGGCCAAATATAAAAAGCGCCTTCAGGAATAATGAATTTTAAAGTATCGTGAAGAATCTCTTTTGCCATAGTAAATTTGGTGCGGTAAGCGATACGATTTTCAATGACATGTTTTTCATCTTGCCAAGCTATTTTGCTTGCTTCTTGTACGGGAATAGGCATTGCTGCACCATGGTAGGTTCTATAATGTAAAAAAGCTTGAATAATATTTTTATCCCCTGCCACAAAGCCAGATCGTAATCCTGGCAAATTTGATCTTTTGGAGAGACTATGAAAACAAACGCAGTTTTTGTAGGAGGTTAATCCTAAGCTTTCAGCGGCTTGTAGTAATCCAATAGGCGGCTTGTTTTCATCAAAATAAATTTCTGAATAGCATTCATCTGAGGCGATAATAAAGTCATGCCTTATCGCAAGTTCAATCAGTAATTTATATTCTTCAAGGGTATAAGTTGCACCGGTTGGATTATGCGGAGAGCATAAATACAGCAGTTTGCATTGGGCTAAAATGTTTGGGCTTACTGAAGCGAAATCAGGCTTGTAACCTGTTTGTTTTGTAGCTGGCACAAAGTGAAGTTTAGCGCCTGCAAGTAATGCCGCCCCTTCATAGATTTGATAAAAAGGATTAGGGGCAATTACTAATTTATTTTCATGGCTATTAATCACGCATTGAGCAAAAGAAAAGAGTGCTTCGCGTGTGCCGCTCACGGGCAGAATATGCTGCCCAGTTAAATATTGATCGCTTAAGTGAAACCGCTTCAGTAACCAGTTACGTATCACTTCTCTGAGAGACTCTGTTCCTTGCGTTGTCGGATATTTTGAGTAACTTAGCGCATGTTTTGTGAGTGCTTCCAATACAAAAGAGGGGCATGCGTGTTGAGGTTCACCTATGGATAGGCTAATAGGTGTTAAATGAGTGGGCGGTGCAAAACCTTTAATAAGGTTCTGCAATTTAGTAAAAGGGTAAGCGTGTAGTAAAGATAAGCCAGGGTTCATAAGTGCGCTCAAGTGGTTTTTTTTGTGAGGTCCTGATCGAGTTCATCGCAAATTGTTTTTTGTAAGTCAAAACATAAGTTGGGATCGCCTAGTGGCTGCTTATTTTCATCTGTTACAAAAAAAACATCTTCAGCGCATTCACCTAACGTAGCAATCCTTGCGTTGTGTACGCTTAGCTTAAACTTGGCAAAAATACACCCAATGCGTGCCAGCAAGCCAGGTCTATCTAGGGCGCGAATTTCAATTACGGTACGCGGCGTTGCTCTATCGTTGCTAATGGTCACAATTGTTGCAACGTTAAACTGTCTAAGTTGTCTTGGCATTCTTCTTTGTACAACTTCTGGCAATTGATAAGGCTGAGTTAAAATATGTGAAAGTGCTTTTTTAATTTCTTCAATTCTATTTAAATTATGGCCAATAGGGTTGCCATCTCTTTCAAGTACAACATAGGTATCTAAGCTAAAATTAGTGTTAGATGTCATTATGCGGGCGTCAATAATTGTTAAGCCTAATTGATCAAGCGCACACACCGTTACAGCAAATAAGTTGGGCTGGTCTTGGGTGTAAATAAAAATTTGGGTGCCACCCTCTACGCCATACATTTTAGCTTCTTTAATTAGTATAAGCGGTGAGCTATCTAATGGGTGCTCTAAAATGGCTTTAGCGTGCCATGCAATATCGTCTGGTTTTTCACGTGTAAAATAATCTTCCCCCATTACTCGCCAAAGAGGATGAATATCATCTTCTTCGTAACCTGCAAGGCTGAGCAAGGAAAGTGCTTGTGTACGTGATTCATTAATCCAGCCTTGTTTATTAATTGGGTTGCCAAGGCCTCTTCTTATGGCGCGTTTTGTTGCAAAATATAATTCGCTAAGTAAAGAGGCGCGCCAGTTATTCCACAGATTGGTATTGGTTGCATAAATGTCTGCCACCGTTAAAACATAAAGATAATCTAAGTGCACAAGATCACCAATATGTTGGGCGAACTCATTAATCGTTTGTGGATCGGAGATATCCTTTTTTTGTGCAGTAATAGACATAAATAAATGGTTTTTAACAAGCCAGCTCACAAGCTGTGCATCATATTCGCTCAGGCCATGATCAAGACAAAATATTTTTGCTTCATCTGCGCCAATTGTTGAGTGATCGCCACCTCTTCCTTTTGCTATGTCATGGAATAATCCTGCTAAGTATAAAATTTCAATTTTAGGTAGCTGCTGAATGACTTGTGCGGCAAGTGGGAAGAATTTTTTTTGATCTGGCAGCTGAAAAAAACGCATGTTTCTAACAACCAGTAGTGTATGAGCGTCAACAGTATAAATATGAAATAAATCAAATTGCATTTGCCCAATGATTTTTCCAAAAGCTGGGATGTACCGTCCTAATATGCCGTATCGCTTCATTCTTCTTAATTGCGTAAAGAGTCGATAAGGCGAGCGTAAAAGCTGAATAAATAAGTCTTTAATATGTTTGTTTTGTCGAAATTGATCATCAATAAGATAGCGATGATCTCGAATTAGGCGAATCGTACTGGCGCGAATACCTTCAATTTCTGGATGGTTCGCGATAAGGATAAATACTTCTAAAAGACAAGCAGGATTTTCTGAAAAAATATTAGGATGCATTGCCTCAATAAAGTGATTTCTAATTTGAAAGTGTTCATTAAGTGGGGTGATTTTTTTAGGGTCAATTGGTTCCATCAGCAGCTCTTCAAAGTGCTGAAGGAAGAGATCATTTAGTTCTGATACGGTGAGCGCTACACGGTAATAGCGTTTCATGAGTTGCTCTACGGCAAGCTGGATATTGGAGTCTGTAAATCCAAATTTTTCTGCAACTTGTCTTTGATAGTCAAACAATAATCTATTGTCATCTCTGCCAATAATTAAATGTAACGCATACCGAACTTGAGATAAAAAGTTCTGGCTTGTATTGAGCAGGTTGTATTCTTCTTCTGTGAAAACCCCGATTTGTACGAGATCGTGTAGGGTGTCAACCGTATAAAATCTCTTGGCAATCCAAATAATTGTTTGAATATCGCGCAGGCCGCCAGGCGATGTTTTTACATTAGGCTCAAGATTATATTCTGTATTGTTATGTTTTTTATGTCGCTCTTTTTGTTCTAATCTTTTGCCTTCAAAGAACTCTTTAGGGCTCCATATTTTATTAGGCGCAATCTCGTCTTTTAATAAAACAAATAATGCATGATCGCCAAATAAAAAACGACACTCCATCATATTGGTGATCACAGTAATATCTTCTTTTGCAAGTGTAATGCACTCATTAAGCGTGCGTACACTGTGTCCTACCTCAAGTCCTGCATCCCATAGTGCTGTGAAAAAAGCTTGAATTTTTTCATTGTTATCCGTTCTTGTTTGTTCGCTTACAAGGCACAACAGGTCAATATCTGAGTATGGGTGTAACTCTCCTCGTCCATAACCACCGACAGCAATAAGGCAAATATTCTGATCGCCTTCCCACGTTAAGGTATTCCAGAGTTGATGAATGACTTCATCAGTTATTTGTGATTGTTTTGTGAGCAGGTTTTCAATAGGCTCTTCTTTGCTGAAGGCTTCAGCCATGATTTTGCGAGATTCTTTCAGGTAAGCTTTAATGGTTTTGCATAGCTCAGAGCGATTATCATGTTCAGTATTAGTTGGCGATAATTCTTTGTGAGTAGTCATAATCTCGTCAAAATAGTGGTTAATAGATTTAGAACGTTTCTTCAGTTCTTTGCGTTAATACTTCTACGCCATGCTCTGTTACGAGCAGGGTATGTTCCCACTGAGCGCTCAGTTGTCGATCTTTGGTGATCACTGTCCATTTATCAGGTAGCAGTCTTACTTCATGTGTGCCGATATTCAGCATGGGTTCAATTGTAAAACACATGCCAGGCAAGAGTCTCTCTTTTGTATTGGGCGAACCATAATGTAGAACTTGCGGTGGTTCATGAAAAACTTCGCCAATGCCATGCCCGCAGTAATCACGTACGACTGAATACTGGTGTTCATGAGCATACTTTTCAATCGCATAACCAATATCTTTTAGGGGTAAATCTGCTTTCACCATTTTTATGGCTAAATAAAGGGCTTCTTGGGTAACTTGCATAAGTCGTTCTGCTTGACGATCTATTTTTCCCACAGCAAACATTTTGCTTGTATCGCCAAAAAACCCGTCTTTTATAACAGTGACATCAATATTAATAATATCGCCTTCACGAAGAATCTTTTTTTCATCAGGAATGCCATGGCAGACAACATGGTTGACTGATGTGCAAATTGATCGTGGGAATCCTCTGTAGCCTAAGCATGCAGGAATAGCTTTTTGATTTTTTACAATATAGTCATGGCAAATTATGTCTAGCTCACCTGTAGAGATCCCAGGCTTCACATACTCTCCAATCATCTCAAGCACTTCAGATGCTAGTTTGCCTGCTATGCGCATTTTCTCTATTTTTTCTGGTGTTTTAATCGAAAAATTCATTTTAGAAGTCCTTTACTTGCATTTTATAAGCCTAAATTAAGAGCATAGTATTGCTCAAAAAAGAATGTATGAGAACTATAATGGCTTCAGCCTTTTTGCCGCTGTTGTTGAACAGAGGTTTTTTATGGTATAAATCACGCCATTTACGCAAGGCTGATCATCAGTTTTTGTTCTCAGTCTTGCGCAAAATTACATCACACACACATGCCGACACATTTTTCGGGTGCTGTATCTTTACTCAGGATTTAAAAGATACGGTTGATTGATGGGGCGTGTGGAGGAATAACCCAAATCTAATATACTGAAAGAGGATCGTATGCCAAATATCTCAATGAAAGAAATGATTAAGTCCGGTGTCCATTTTGGTCACCAAACGCGTTTTTGGAATCCAAAAATGAAGGACTATATTCATAGCTCGCGTAACAAGATACACATTATCAATCTTGACTACACGGTGCGTAACTTTCAAGAAGCACTTGATTTTATTCAAGCGCAATCTGCAAAAAAACAAAAAGTTTTATTCGTTGGCACTAAGCGCTCAGCAGCTGCTTTAGTTAAAGATTATGCAGCTCGTTGTGGTATGCCTTTTGTGAATCACCGTTGGTTAGGTGGTATGTTGACAAACTGGAAAACAATTCGTCAGTCAATTAAGTATTTGAGAGAGCTTGAGCAGCAAACGCTAGATGGCACGCTCGATAAGTTAACTAAAAAAGAAGCGTTACTAAAAAAGCGTGAAAAAGAGAAGCTTGAGCTAGGCTTAGGTGGAATTAAAGATATGGGCGGATTACCTCAGGTTATGTTCGTTATTGATGTAGAGCATGAGCGTATTGCGGTTTCTGAAGCAAATAAGCTTGGCATTCCAGTTGTCGCAATTGTTGACACCAACTCTAATCCTAAGGGCGTGAATTATGTTGTCCCTGGAAATGATGACGGTATCAAAGCAATAGAGCTATATCTGCGTCTCGTATCTGAAGCCTGTCTTGAAGGTAAGGAATATGCTAAAACGCATGGTCTTATTGATAAAGAGGGTCAGGTTGAAGGTGAGGACGTTGCTGTTGTCCCAGTGAGCGCAAGTGAGACTGGTGAAGGTGCTAAAGATAACGGTTAACAAGTTCTTTGCTGATTATTAATTGAATTTAGTTTGGTTGTGAGGTGTGTAATGACTGTTACCGCGTCGATGGTAAAAGAGTTAAGAGAAAGAACAGGTCTTGGAATGATGGAGTGCAAGCATGCACTCACTGAGGCTGGTGGTGATATTGAGCTTGCAATTGAAAATATGCGCAAGTCTGGGCAGGCTAAGGCTGCTAAAAAAGCGGGTCGTGTTGCAGCTGAAGGTGCTGTTTTGGCACGTATTTCAGATGGGTCAGGATTACTAATAGAAATTAATAGTGAAACTGATTTTGTTGCAAGAGATGCTAATTTTTTGCAGTTTGCAGACAAAGTAGTAACGCGCGCGCTTGAGTTAAAAGTGAACCAAGTTGAGGATCTCTTGAATGTTTCTATCGAGAAAATTGGTGGAATGACAATTGAAGAAGCGCGTCAGGCACTTATTTTGAAAATAGGCGAAAATATACAGGTGAGGAGAATTTCTTCAGTCAATGCACCTGTTTTGGGTTCTTATGTACACAATGGAAGTATTGGTGTGTTGGTTGGTTTAGTGGGTGGTTCTGAGGAGTTAGCTCGTGATTTAGCGATGCATATTGCTGCAAATAGTCCCATGGTCGTTAACCCAACAGATGTTCCAGAAGTTGTCCGTAACAAAGAGAGAGAAATATTTCTAGCTCAAGTTCAGGATAGCGGTAAGCCAAAAGAAATTATGGAAAAAATGGTTGAAGGTCGCATGCGAAAATTTTTAAGCGAAGTGAGTCTTGTCGATCAGCCTTTTGTTAAAAATCCTGACATTAAGGTGTCTGATTTGCTTAAAAATGCAGGTGCGGTTGTTCAGCAATTTATTCGCTTTGAGGTAGGTGAAGGTATCGAAAAAGAGACCATTGATTTTGCAAAAGAAGTCATGGCTCAAGTCAATAAGTAGGCCCTTTAATAGTTTCTGAGGAAATATAGATATATGCCACAAACAGGTTGCCAGGCTAAATACAAGCGAATTTTGCTAAAGCTAAGCGGCGAAGCACTAATGGGCGAAGAAGATTTCGGGATTGACCCTAAAGTTCTTGATCGGATGGCCTTGGAAATTGGTCAGCTTATTGGTATTGGCTTGCAGGTTGGTTTGGTTGTAGGTGGCGGTAACTTATTTCGTGGCAGCGCTCTTCAGAAAGCGGGTATGGATCGTGTTGTTGGCGATCATATGGGTATGTTAGCAACTGTCATGAATGGTTTGGCGATGAGAGATGCGTTGGTGCGGTCAAATATTCCAACTCGTTTAATGTCTGCTATTCCAATGAGTGGTGTCGCTGATCATTATGATCGCTTAAAAGCAATGAGATATTTGAAAGATGGCGAAGTTGTTATTTTTGCAGCGGGGACGGGCAATCCTTTTTTTACGACCGATTCTGCTGCTTGTTTACGAGCAATTGAAATTAATGCTGATCTTGTTTTGAAAGCTACAAAAGTAGATGGCGTTTATACGGATGATCCTTATAAAAATCCTGAGGCAGTGCGTTTTGATCATCTCACTTATGATGAAGTCCTTGAGCGTAAGTTGGGTGTCATGGATCTTACGGCAATTTGTTTATGTCGAGATCAAAAAATGCCTGTTCGTGTTTTTAACATGATGGAGCGAGGGGCTTTATTGGATCTCATGGTGGGTGGCAATAAAGGAACGCTTATTTCTTCAAGATAATTGCTGGATGTTGGGAGAGCATAAATGATTGATGATATAACAAAAGATGCTGAGTTTAGAATGAAAAAAAGTATTTCTGCTTTAGAGACAACTTTTTCTCGTGTGCGCACTGGTCGTGCCAACCCTGCCATGTTAGAGGGCGTTAAGGTCTCTTGTTATGGCTCTACAGCCCCCTTGTCGCAGCTTGCTAATATTGGTATTGAGGAAGGGCGCACTTTAACAGTTCAGCCGTGGGAACGAAATTTAATACCTGAAATTGAAAAAGCAATTATGAATGCTGGTTTGGGTTTAAATCCTGCCACTTCGGGTACATTGATACGTGTACCGATGCCACCTTTGACAGAGCAAACACGAAAAGACTTAATTAAGCTTGTTAAAAAAGAGTCGGAAGAAACGCGTGTTTCGATTAGAAATATCCGTCGTGATTCTAACTCTGAATTGAAAGAGTTATTAAAGGGAAAGTTAGTGAGCGAAGATAGCGAAAAGAAAGCTCAGGAGAATATTCAAAAGCTAACCGATCGTTATATCGAGCTAACTGATAAGCTGCTAACTAAAAAAGAAAGTGATCTGATGGAGATTTAGCTTTTGTCTGGCTAATCTCTTGCCCAAAAGAGCGTCTTTTAGTGGTATTTTTTTCATGACGATAAATCTGCTGTCTTCTCCTGATGTAATTGACTCTGGCCAAGTTAGCCCTGCGCATATTGCTATAATATTGGATGGTAATAATCGATGGGCTAAAAAAAATGGCTGTTATGGCGTTGAAGGGCATCGAAGAGGTGCGAAAACGCTTAAGAATGTTGTTAAAGTTTGTTCGCGCTTACCTGCTTTACAGGTGCTTACTGTTTTTGCTTTTAGCAGTGAGAATTGGCGTAGACCTCCCGAAGAAGTTCAGGGATTGATGAGTCTTTTTTGGGATGCTTTGCAGCAGGAAGTGCCTGAGTTAATTGCCAATGGCATTCGTCTGCAATTCATTGGCGATTTTTCTGCCTTTAGTGAGCGTATTCAGCTAGAAATGGCTAAAGCTGAAGAGCTTACGCGTGACAATCTCAACTTAACTCTGGTTGTTGCTATTAATTATGGCGGTCGTTGGGACATTGTTCAGGCAGTTAAGCGTATTACAGATTTAGTGGTGAGTGGCGATATTTCAGCATCAACGATCGATGAGAAACTATTTGAGCGGTATATTTCATTATCTAATTTCCCCCCAGTAGATTTATGTATTCGTACCGGAGGTGAGCAGAGAATTAGTAACTTTCTTCTTTGGCAAGTCGCTTACTCTGAGCTGTATTTCACTGATGTATTGTGGCCAGATTTTGATCAGAAAAAATTAGAAGAAGCGATTTTTTGGTTTTCTCAGAGGCAAAGAAGATTTGGCCGAACAGGGGATCAGATCTCTGAGTTGCAGAAAAATTAAGTACACCGTCCTTATTTTTACATATTTTTAACCGCTGTACTTTTTTCATCAACAATTAGAAATAAGGTGTTTTTGTGCTAAGAAAAAGAATAATCACAGCTCTTTTTTTATTGGTTTTTTTTCTGCTAGCTGTGTTTTATCTGCCTAATAATATTTTTGCTAGTTTAATGGCAGTTATTATATTAATCGGTGCCTGGGAGTGGGCTGGCTTACTTAATCTAAGTCGGCAACTGACTTTCGGTTATGTTTTTACGACATTAAGCCTGATGCTTGTTTCTTTATTGATTCCTTCTTTTTACTTATACATAGCAAGTGTGATCTGGTGGATCGTTGCGTTGTTATTCATTATTAAATTTCCTAAGTGGACGCCTTGGGCCCATGCGCCTATTTTATGGTTAGTAGGGTGGGTTACCTTAATTCCCGCTTGGATTGCCTGTGTAAATTTGCAGTCCTTGAGTGGTGGAAGTGAGATGTTAGTTTTTGCTTTTGTGATCGTGTGGGGCGGTGATACGGGTGCTTATTTTTCTGGTCGGCGATGGGGTAAAACAAAGCTTGCTGCTGAAGTAAGCCCTGGTAAAACAGTTGAAGGTTTTTTGGGTGGTATGTTAACTGTGTTTTTATTGAGCTTTATTTGGATGATTTTTTTTGACAATTCGATAAGCAGATTTTTTTCCAATATATATCTTGTTTTACTCACTTTTCTTGCTTCAGTTGTTGGTGATTTGCTTGAAAGTATGATTAAAAGATGGAGCGGTAAAAAAGACAGTAGTCATATTCTTCCTGGGCATGGCGGGGTGCTTGATAGAATAGATGGTGTTTGTTCTGCTCTACCTGTTTTTGCTTTAGGTTTACATTTAATGGGTGGCATGCTGTGAGTATTGGTGTGATTGGTGTAGAGCAAAAATACGTTACTATTTTGGGCTCAACAGGTTCTATTGGTTTGAGTGCGCTTGAGGTGATTCGTCGTCACCCTGAGCGTTACAAAGTCTATGCTTTGACAGCTAATAGTAATATTCAACTTTTGATTGATTTATGTCTCACCTATACCCCTGTTTATGCTGTTGTTCTAGATTATCCTGCTCAACAGTTAGTTGTAAGCGCTTTACGAAACAGTGGTTTATCAACGCAGGTTTTATTGGGGGCAGAGGCTTTAAGTGAAGTTGCCACGCATGAACCTGTGTCTATTGTAATCGCAGGTATTATGGGATCTGCTGGGTTACTATCTACACTTAGTGCGGTAAAGGCAGGCAAAAGAGTGCTGCTTGCTAACAAAGAAGCTTTGGTCATGGCGGGCAAAATAATGATTGATGCCGCTTATAAGTCAGGCGCTCAGTTGTTGCCAATTGATAGCGAGCATAATGCTATTTTTCAATGTCTGCCTATTGATGTTGATCGCGTGAAATTTCCTTTTAATAAAGATAGCTGCCGCTCTTTTGGTGTGAAAAAAATAGTGCTAACTGCTTCGGGTGGACCATTTTTAGGGAGAGATTTTGAAAGTTTTGAGTCGGTAACACCTGAGGAAGCATGTGCTCATCCAAATTGGCGAATGGGTAGAAAAATATCGGTTGATTCAGCAACCATGATGAATAAAGGCTTGGAGCTAATTGAGGCTTGCTGGTTATTTTCTGTTGAACCAAAAAATATTGAGGTGGTCATACATCCTCAGAGCATCATTCATTCTATGGTTGAGTATTTGGACGGATCTTTTATTGCTCAAATGGGGTGTCCTGATATGAAAACACCTATAGCGCATGCTTTAGCTTGGCCTGAGCGAATTACTTCCGGTGTTAAATCTATTGATTGGTTTTCCGTAGGTGGTTTGACTTTTTTGCCGCCAGATGAAGAGAAGTGTCTGTGTTTAAAGTTGGCTCGAGAAGCGCAAAGTTATGGCGGTAATGCAACTATTTACTTGAATGCTGCAAATGAAGTTGCTGTAAGCGCATTTCTTGAAAAGAAGATAAGGTTTACCCAGATTCCTACTATTATTGGTAAGGTGCTAGAAAAGGCAGCCTGTGAGCCCGTTACAACGCTCGAGGAAGTCTTGAATCACGATGCTTTTGCACGTGCTCATACGCTTCATTTAATTTAATGGCTGCTAGATATACCCAAATTAATTGGAATCACCGATGAGGCGGCAAAGAAGGAAACCCCATGAGCATAGATAAACTCTGTGATTGGGGTGAGTGAGAGCTGCCAACAATGCCATGTTTTCAAGTGCGAAGGGTATAGAAATGAGAAGGAATAGATCTAAATGCTGATAGATATACTAATTTTTATTGTGGCTTTGAGTATCTTGGTCGTCGTGCATGAGTATGGCC
>CAMAPQ010000073.1 GCA_945860125.1 Klebsiella pneumoniae | reverse complement strand
AAACAACAATCTCTAAATCGAGACGCGCAACCTCTCGGCGAAGAAAAAGATTATCTGTTTCTAGCCGGTTCAGTCGATCCATAATTCCATCAGGTGTGATTGATTCCATCACTTCCTTATACACTATTTTTGGGCGGCTGGGGAGTTACAATTTTTCTACTTTTAAAGCGGAACCTACACATTGGGTTTCTGCAAGAATGAAACACGCAAGAAGTAGCGATAGTATTTTCTCCCTAAATTTTAAAAGCGGCGAGCCAATTTTTTTAATTCTCATGCTAGAGTTTCAATCGACACCGGATGCCTATATGGCGGTGCGCTCATCGCTTTATACGCTGCTATTTTATGAAAGCCTCACCAAGAAAAAGAATCACCATTTGATGATTGATTTTAAACTGCCGGCAGTTTTACCCATTGTTTTATATAATGGCGATGCGCCCTGGCATTATCCCGCTGAGTTATTTAATTTAATTTCTTTACCGCCTAAAAGTATTTTAAAGCCTTATCAGCCAAGACAGCAGCTTTTTCTCGTCAATGAAAAACTGATGAAGGATAAAATGCAAAAGAGTTTAACCAAAGCTCTTTTTAAGCTAGAATTTATTCAAAATGACCATGAATTTGAACAGTTTTTTATTGAATTCCCCTCTTTTTTAAAGCGTATTGCCCCCAAGAGGAAATTGATTCTAAAAGAATTATTTGCCGCTTACTTAGGGGGTATTTTCTCCGAAAATGGGCAGATAATACCAGAATCGTTAATCGCTGAATTATTAGGGTCTAAACGTATGTTAGCCAAAAACCTAAAGAAAATATTGGATGACAAAGAGCAGATTGGTATTGCCAAAGGCGAACAGCTAGGAATTGCCAAGGGCAGACAAGAAGGTAAGCAAGAAGGCGCCAGTGAAGCCAGAATTTCCATGCTGGCGCATATTTTGGCCTCACGCTTTAGCTTGCAGGCCCTACCTGACTGGGCGATAAAAACGATTCAAGCCGCCCCTGCCCGCAAAATACAACAGTGGGCTGTAAAAGACGCCAAAGGTAAAACTTTAAAAGAGTTTTTGAAGTTATGCTGAGGCTGAACCTTTGTATGTACGAGCTTTAGCGATAAACCAATGAGTAAATAAGTAATGATTAAAAAAATATCGCTAGGCTATCTTCGGCTTAAGCAAACTTTAAAACTGATGATTGGTTTGCCAGACTATGAGACGTATGTAACGCATCGGGAAACAGCTCATCCTAATGAAGAAATTATGTCTTATGAAGCCTTTTTTCGTGAGCGCCAAAAAGCGCGTTATGCAGGTGGGAATGGCAAGATGAATCGTTGCTGTTGATTATTTGACATCCTCACCGCCCTAAACGACGGGGGTTTTACGGCGATGACTGATAAAAAAAAAACTAAGTCACTTCTGTCGTCTCTAGCGCAACCGTAATTTTTTTACCATCCCAAATATAATCATAATGAGCAGATTGAATAACATTACTAATGATTTTTGGGGTGAATAGTGCATAACAAATAAACGATGAATGACGTACTGATTGATATTTTAACCCCTGCTCTTTTTTTATTTTCAATGCCGCACCCAATACTTGAGCAGCCGTATAGTCATCGTGGTTATACCAATCTAAATTCATAAAATTCTCACCAGAAATATCACGCAAGTTGCCACTAAATTGCGTTTTTAAACAACGCATTTGCAAACGATCATATTTTAAACCAGTGACAGCTGAAAAATAACGCGATTGGTGATAACGCGTTTCATAAATCGCCGTTTGAATATTTTCAGCTGCATAATAAACACCAAAATCACCACGAGAAAAACGAGAGCCTTGCGGATTAAGATGAACAAAAGGCCCTAGCGCATAATTACAGCCACGAATACCATAAGGACGCTCGTCTACAGGCACCCTATTCAAGCTGCCAAGTTCATTACGTATGCGCGGATTTGTTAAGCCTTGAAGGGCAAATAACACTTCAAATTCATCATGATTAGCGACATCATCAAAAAGTGATTTAGTGGGATATTTACTAGAAATTAAGCGATAAGCAATCTGATTAAAAACAGAATGTTTCGGAATAGCATCAATATCAATTAAATTACCTGACATCAATTTACTCATGCAAATTGTCCGCCACGAATCGCATCTAAATGATGAAACACCTCATATAACGCACTCATAAGCCCTGTGCTCAAAATTTCCATGGGCGTTTTGCCGTTAAAAAAAGGATTGTTATTAGGCATGCGCACAAAGCCATAAACATTTTCAGGATTTTCAAAAAGAATGCGCAACACCGCATGAATATTTAACAAGTAGCTAATGCGCTCCAGCAAATCAGGACTTAAGCGTGCGCTGGCAGGTGCAGCTTGATATTTATGCAAGGTTGAACGCCCTATACCTAAAAGCGCCATTTTCTCCTTCTCAGAGCAAGACCATTTATCCAGAATGTTTAAAGCGCTGCTAATTGCCGCTTTAGCCGCATGAGCAGGTAATTTATGGCTAGGTAACTTAAACGCAAGTGATTTCATAGCAATGAACCTATTCTCAATAAAAAAGCGCAAAATATATGTCTATAATAGACCATAATTTAATTATATGTCTATAAATGGATACAGTAGAACGCGCTTCTATCTAAGGCTAGCGTTACCTTTGCACATATTACTTAAGCCCCTATACTGAAAAAGAAGGACAAAAATTAAACACAAAACTTATTGATAAGCATGTTAAAAAGTGACAAGCCACCTAGCGGGCAAGACGAAGGACTCGATCGTAAAATTTTAACCACGCTTGTTAATCGTTATTCACAAGTTAATAACGCTCGCCTGCAAAGAATCATTGAAATATTAAACTATCATCAGCAAGTTTTTTTTGAATCATTACCCCTACTTTTACATGTTAATCACCCTATGTTGCCCGGCTATATCAGTGCATTTGTACCCGCTGGTATACAAAGTTTTTCGCCCGATAAAAAACAGCTTAGCGCCACCAAAATTCTAGCCAATTCATTTATTTACCAGCCCTATGGCATGGATCATTTTTATCCTTTGCTTAATATTACGTTAATGGGTAGTGCAGGAACCATTGCGCACTCGTACGGTAGTGATATGGATATATGGGTATGCCATCATCCTGAACTAACACAAAATGCATTGGAGCATTTACAGCAAAAACTTACTGCCATAGAAAAATATGGTGAAAAACTAGGGTTAGAAGTTCATTTTTTTATGATGAACCTTGAAGAATTTAAACGGGGCGAAAGAAAAACAGTTTCTGGTGAAGACTGCGGATCTACACAACATTACTTATTATTAGATGAGTTTTATCGCACCAGCATTCATATCGCAGGCTGTTATCCTATTTGGTGGCTTATTCCCCCTTCTGAAGAAAAAAATTATGATGCACTGACGGATAAACTATTCAAAAAAAGATACGTTAAACCTGAAGAGTTTATTGATTTCGGTGGGATTCCTAGCATACCACCGGGTGAGTTTATTGGTGCGGGCATGTGGCAGCTTTATAAAGGCATTGAGTCACCCTTTAAATCTGTCATTAAAATTATGTTAACTGAGCTTTATGCAAGCGAGCATCCTAATGTAAAGCCACTGTGCGTTAATTTTAAAGAAGCTATCTTTAAAGGCGTAACAGAGCTTGATCAATTAGATCCGTATATTTTAATGTATAAAAGACTTGATCAGTATTTACAAAAAAATAATGAGCCTAATCGTTTAGAGCTTATAAGACAGTGCTTTTATTTAAAAATAAATGAGCCTCTTTCTAAAAATCCTTCAAAAAATAATCTTTGGAAAAGAGAAGCGCTCACAAAAGTTGTCCAAAATTGGGAATGGAGTATTGATCAATTCAAAAGGCTTGATACTCGCAAAACCTGGAAAGTAGATAAAGTCATTGAAGCACGTACTGCCCTTGTTAATGAGCTAAATAACTCTTATCGATTTCTATCTCGTTTTGCTAAAGAGCACATGTCTTCTGCCACAATAAGCCAAGATGATATGAATCTTTTAGGCCGAAAATTATATGCTGCCTTCGAGCGTAAAGCAGGAAAAGTAGAGTTTATTAACCCAGGAATTGCGCCAGACATTCCTGAAGAAGAATTAATTTTACTGATTGAAAGCTCAAATGAAGATTTAACGATCTCGCGTGTTTTTAGTTTATATCTTGGTCATAATAAAGAAGAAGACCTTGAAGATGCACTGGTACTTAAACGTGGTGAAAGTTATATTGAAATTATTGCATGGTGCTTTTTTAATGCCATAATTACCGCTTATTCACGCTTTGCAAGAATTGAAAAAGGCAAAAAAATAGACTTAAGTGAACAGGAATCACATAAAATTATTGCAACTTTTTTTCATGCTTTTCCAGAAGGCTTACCACACGCTGAGCAAGATAATTTTAAATATAAAGCACGCCAAGAACATAATCTTTATTTTATTAATACAGGCGTTGACCCCTTTAAAAAATGGAATGAAATGGGCATTCAACGTTTAAGTGAACAAACGGATGCGTTGAGTTACAGCGCAACACATATGAATCTTGTGCGGCGCATTGATCAAGTTTCCATTAACTCATGGCATGAGGTATTAAACAGCAGCTTTAGAGACGATGATGCGGTTATTGAGTTGATTATTGAGTATTTAAGAAATAATCCTAGAACGGGAAAATATACAAAACCACCTAAAAATAATTTCTTCTGTTTTGGTAATACACGAGGGCAAGATATAGCGCAAAGACTGGAAAAACTATTTGAAAGTATTAATAAGGTTTTTTTTGAACCTAAATTAAAAGATGATATTCAATATATTTTTGAGTTAGATACTCGCTATGTGATTATTCAATTAATTTCTGGCCAACCAAGAGCAAAAGAAGCTAATAATCTTGTTCAATTAATCCGTGAATTAGGCCAAATTAAAAAACAATATACTCAATTACGCTTTGGTGATAATGCGCTAATATCTCATCCACTTTCTAAAATGGCCCCTAAATTAAAAGCCAATACTTTGCAGATTTTTTATCAAGAAAAACAGGATCAGCGCGTTGAAATATTTTTATTTGATCAAATGAACTCGCTTTTCTTCCTTATATCAACCTTAAGTGAATTTAAAAATTGTCTTTCACATATGAATGCTTTTGTCAGTAGAATTTTATCAAGAAGACAAATTGAAGAAGCGAGGATACCCGCAAAAGAGATCAAAATAGAACTTGTTAAAATCATAAAATCAAATGCTGATAATGAAATTTTTATTTTTGAAA
This sequence comes from Klebsiella pneumoniae, assembly GCA_945860125.1. Taxonomy (GTDB): domain Bacteria; phylum Pseudomonadota; class Gammaproteobacteria; order Pseudomonadales; family CAMAPQ01; genus CAMAPQ01. Next base: position 6,697 of record CAMAPQ010000073.1, on the reverse strand, counting down.
AAAAGAACATTGAAGAATTTAAAGAGTCAAAAAATACTTATAATATTTCAGTAACCGTTGAAGAGAAATCAGATGGCGAACAAAGTTATTGCTTCTATTGCAATCAAAAAGAATTCTCAGAATTTGAGTTTGGCGACAAAGTCTTTGATGCCGTTTGCAGCCATATTATGGCTCTTAGAAAAACAAAGGAAAATTATCCTATTTATATTACAGACATTGATCTTTCAAAAATCATTAAAAATAAGCAAGATCATCAAATGTGCCATTTCCTGCAAACAAAATATGCCCTTGAAATAAAAGTTAATCAGTTGATTAATAAATCAACTCAAGTATAAAACGTTAAGCGTTGAGCATCATGACAAGGCCATTATTAACCAAGACGGGAAACTCAAGCGTAATGATCGCTCCTTGCTCAGATTTCCATGCTAGTGTTCCCTCCAATTGCCGAGCAAGACTGGCCACAAGCTTAAGCCCCATGGAGAGCTGGCCTTCAAATGAAAAATCCATCGGCAACCCTTTACCGTTATCTTTTACGATAAGCCTTACTTTCTTATTCAAGTCTTCTTCAAGACATTCCAAAGAAACCCAAATATGACCGCTTTTTTCCAGCATAAAAGCATGTTTTAAGCTGTTTGATAATAACTCAGTGAGTAATAAACCTAAGGGAATCGCAAGGTCAACGCCAATCTTCATATCAGCTAGTTCTGTGTGAATCTCAATGTTGCGCTGCTTAACATCTGAGGCAGTACAGATTTGCTTAAAAAGATCATCAATATATTCCGATAGCGAGATTACGGCCAAGTTGCCGGATTGATAAAGTTTTTCATGTACCAATGCCATGGCGCGCACACGAGCCGCTGTATCTTTCCAGGCGTCTTTTGATCGGTCATCCTGAAGTGTGCGTTGTTGTAGATTCAGCAGGCTTTGAATGAGCTGTAAATTGTTTTTAACGCGATGGTAAACTTCTTTTAGCAAGACTTCCTTTTCTTGTAGAGACGCTGCGATGCGCTCTGATTCACGCTTGCGCTCTCTAATATCAAAAATGGTCGCCAATACAGCAATACCAGTTGGCATGTGAATGCGGTTTAAACTAACTTCAATCGCAACTTGCGCTCCCTCTTTGTGCAACCCATACACATCCCTTCCCGCATTCATCGCACGAGCCGTTGGCGCACTCGTAAAACTTTCTCTTAAGTGAATATGGTTTTTGCGAAATACCTGTGGAACTAATTTCTCTACTTTTTCACCTAAAAGTTCCTCTCGTGAATAACCAAACAGCTTAATAAGTTGGGCATTAACCATCGTAATTTCGCCTAACTGATTAACCAGGATTATTGCTATGGGAGAAAACTCCACGATTTGTTGCATCAGCTGTTGCTGTTGCTGTTCTAGCACCTGTTTTTGGACTAGAAGTTCTTTTTCGTATTTTACGCGCATCCATAAATGAGTGGTTATGCCGAGCAAAAGCAAAAGGATGAGTCCGCCACTGAGCACGGAGATTGATATTTTTTGTTCACTCCAAAATCCTACGCAAAGCAAAATAACTAAAGATGAGAAGCTTATAGCCATAATAATGGGCAGCCAGCTTAACTTATAAGTGCTGCGTAGCATTCGCCACCTTGCCCCTAGGGTTAATATGCTTATTAATAAAAACAGCCCTGCTGTATGAAATGCCATCCTAGCGTTGATTCTCAGAGCAGAAAAGTTGTAAAGAATATATGTCGCCAAGGCAAGGGCAGCGATAATAGACAGACAGGTAATCTCTATCGCCATAACTTGTTTTTTCATCGTTATAGCAAAGAAGGTTACGGCTGTCAGCATAAAACACAGGCTCGTTTCTGGTGACATTCGCCCTGCTGTATGAGCGCCTGTCCAGTCAACGATAAAGAACTCATCTATACCAAGATTAAGCCCTGTAATGTGCTGAAAAAGATTGACCGCCCCCGATAAAAAAACGAGGGCTAGGAAGACCCGTGCTGGTTTTAGGCGAGAGATGCTGCGCATTACTTCAGCCCAACCTAAAAACATAAAAGTCAGCGCTGTATTGACGCGCATCGGTGCACCGATATCCATGACCCTTACTAAAATAAGTGAGTGGCTGAACCACCCCCAAAGCACTATGGTGCTGACTAAAAGTAGAATCAATCCATTGAACAAACAGACTTTTTTTTCTAAAGCGCTAATTGGTGCGTCAAAAAGCATAAACATCTCTTTCCCTTATGGGTGACTTTATGCTTTTTAGGGCAAGCTCAGTGGCCTCAGATGCACAAACAGAGGCACTAAAAAGAAAGCCTTGCACTTGATCGCAGCCCATCAATCGAAGGGTTCTCACTTGCTCTTGTGTTTCCACTCCTTCTGCAATCAGTGTCATTCCCATTTCATGGGCCATGGCGATCGTGGCGGAAACAATTGCAGCACTGTCTGGCTCAGTTTCAAGATCTTTCACGAACATTTGATCGATCTTTAAAATTTTAGGATTGTAGCGCTTGATATAGGCTAACGAAGAATAGCCGGTGCCATAGTCGTCGATTGAAAGGCGTACGCCTAGTTCTCTAAGAGCGGCAAACGTTTTAATCTGAGCATTATCTCCTTTTAGCAGAATGTCCTCTGTCAACTCAAGGGTCAATCGATCAGACGTTAACCCGCTATCGCTCAGTGCTTGGGATATCTCGGCTACGAAGTTTTGTTCTAGAAATTGTAGGGCAGAACAATTGACACTAAGGGTGCAGTGTTCTGGCCAGGCAATAGCAGCATGACAGGCTTCATTCAGCACCCACTGGCCGATCGACTGAACCAAGCCTAGCGATTCAGCCAAAGGAAAAAACGCTGGCGGTGCTAATAACCCTGACGGACTATTCCAGCGAAGCAGCGCTTCAAAGCCTGAAATCTTAAAGTCGCTCAAGTTTACAATGGGTTGATATTCCACTTTGAACTGTGATAATTCAATCGCTTTACGTAGCGCTATTTCCATTTCCAGACGAGCCATTGCAACCTTGCCTAGTTCAGGTCTAAAAAAGCTGGATCGATTTCGCCCTGCGGCTTTAGAGTCGTAAAGTGCCATATCAGCGCATCGAATGAGTGTTTGCGCATCCTGCCCATCTTCAGGATAAAGACTAAGCCCGAGGCTGGCTGTGACAAAAACCTCATGCCCTTCCAAGATTATGGGTTCCGCTACGGCTTTACACAGATTACGTGCGATCCTATCAATAAAACTTAGGTCGTTGACGTGAGAAAGAATCAGCAAAAACTCATCACCACCTAGTCGACCAATAAAATCTGATTCCCGTAAGATAAGAGATAAGCGCAGCGCAATGCCTTTGAGTAAATTATCGCCTGCTGCATGACCAAGACTGTCATTGATGTGCTTGAATCCATCAAGATCAATGAAGATCACCGCCAGCCGAAACTTATAGCGACAAGCTTCTATAAGCCGTTTTTCTAGTTCAGTATGCAAATAGGCACGATTTGGCAGCCCCGTTAACTGATCAAAATAGGCAAGTCGTGATAAATGAACTTCAGCCTCTTTACTTTTAGTAATATCGAAAATCTGAAAAAGATAACAGACTGACTGATTATCTTCTTCAAGGCGTGAGACATTCACCCTCGTCCAAATAAGACTTGTCTGATTTTTATGGCGATAACGTTTTTCAAAATAAACGACAGGCATCCTTTCAGCCAGAAGCTCAGTTAAAAAAGCATTCTCAACTGAAATATCCTCATGCAAAGATAACGATTCATAATTTATCGCCAATAACGCTTCGCTCGAATAACCCAGCAACTTGCACAAAGCCTCATTCACTTGCAGAAACTGCCCAGCGTAGCTAATGAGAGCCATACCTAAGGGGGAGAGATCAAAAATGTCACGAAATTTTTTCTCGCTTTTACGTAATGCCTCTTCTTGATGAATTCGTACGCCAACATCTCTTAATACACAAACAGCGCCAAGCGTTTCGCCTTCCTCATCTCGAATGGGGGCGGCTGATTCATCAATGAAAACCCGCACCCCGTCCTTTTTGAGAAGTTGCTGGTAAGATTTCATGTCGATGGCGCAATTTTCACGAAGTGCGCGAGTGAGCGCAAGTTCCGGTCTTTCGCCCGAAGGCAAGGCTGAAAGTTGCAGAACATCGCCAAGCTTTTTACCGATCACATCTACAGATAAACTATCTATCAGGTTCTGCGCAGCGGGATTTATAAAACGAATAGAGGTATCAGGCTCTGTTGCAATCACGCCATCGCTCACACAACGTAAGGCTGAAGAAAACCATCGTTCTGATTCACGTAATCGGCGCTCCATGCCTGCTTTATAACAAGCGACCTCTATGGCCGCCTGCACTTCACGGCTTTGGTAAGGTTTGGTTAAATAACCATAAGGGGTGGCGTGCGCAGCGCGTTGCAGCGTCTCTTTATCGCTGTAGGCGGTAATAAAAATAACGGGGATGTCGTAACGCACAAGGACACTTGCCACTTCAATGCCATCCATTTTTCCCTTAATAACAATATCCAAAAGCGCAACATTTGGGCGATGCGTGCGCGCAAGCTTAAGCGCTTCTTCACCGCTGGCAGCAACCCCTATAACGAGATAACCAAACCCTTCGAGCTCCTCTTTAAGATCCAAAGCGACCAGTACTTCATCCTCAACAATCAAAACTTTAATTAATTTGCTGTTATTGTCCACCACTCACCGTTACTCCCTAATTTTTCAGAAAGTGTACGCCTTTAATATACCGCAACACTTCAAAAAATACGGTAAACTTGCCGCCCTTCTCTTTTGTAGAATTTACGCAAATTTGCTTTCTTTCACAAGAACCATTCCTAATTAAGGCTTTTTTCATGAAAAATATCGCTAAAATCGTTTTGAAACCAGGAAAAGAAAAGTCTGTACTTAAAAAACATCCTTGGGTTTTTTCAGGTGCCATTCAAAGGGATCCTGCTAAATTTGTGAATGGTATGGTGGTCTCTGTTTTTTCAGCCACGGGTGATTTTTTAGCGTTTGGTAGCTATTCGCATCACTCGCAGATACGCATTCGTCTTTTAAGTTTTGATCAGGAAGCTTTTCCTGATGATACTTTTATTGTCGATAAAATAGAAGAAAGTATTTTATTAAGAAAAAAACTATTGCCTGAAAAAGAAGGTAATGCCTATCGCCTTATTCATTCAGAAGCAGATGGCTTACCGGGTTTAATTGTCGATCATTATGCGAATTATCTTGTTTGTCAGTTTTTAGCCGTTGGCATGGAATTTTTTAGAGAAACAATCATTAATGCCCTTACACGCTTATTTCCTGAACATGCTTTATATGAGCGTTCTGATACAGAATCACGCAAAAAAGAAGGTTTAGAACCCGTTAAACAACTCATTAAAGGTACGCTACCTTCTGAACCTATTCTCATACAAGAAGGTGATTATGCTTTATGGGTTGATTTAATTAACGGCCATAAAACAGGCTTTTACTTAGATCAGCGCAACAATCGCTTTCTTGTACAAGAAATGAGTAAAAATAGAAAAGTCTTAAACTGTTTTTCTTATACAGGCGGGTTTGGCGTTGCTGCAGGCGTGGGCGGTGCATTGTCAGTGATGAATATTGACTCTTCTGAGCCTGCACTGGTATTGGGCCGTAAAAATGCTCGTCATCATCAGCTGGAAAATTGTCTCTCATTTGAAAAAGGCGATGTATTTGAGAAGTTACGCGTCTATGCTGAAGCACCTGAATTTGATCTTATTGTGCTTGATCCCCCTAAGTTTGCTCATTCATTAATGCAAGTACAACAAGCTGCGCGTGGCTATAAAGATATTAATCGTCTTGCTATAAAAGCGTTAAAAAAAGACGGGCTACTGTTTACTTATTCTTGTTCTGGACATATGGATGAAGGTTTATTTAAAAAAATAATTGCAAGTGCAGCAGAAGAGGCAGGTCGTGAAGTGCACTTTTTAAGAACACTTCAACAATCATGGGATCATCCTGTGATCGGCTCTTTCCCAGAATCACTTTATTTGAAGGGTTTTTTACTCTACGTAAAATAATTTTATTTTTTATAGGACTTACGCAAAATTGTCCAGCTTTATTGTCCTGCCTCGCCGTACAGCGTGTACTGTCTTTGTCAGGACGCCTTGCTGGAACAATTCTGCGTAAGTCCTATTTATGTAATAACTAAATTTCTCTACGCTGAACATTCTCGATTAATTTACTTAAATTATCTTTCTGTTCAGCTGTGAGCTGTAGGTCAGGATGCGTAAAACAAGATTGTAAAAACTCAACGCGTTTTTCCTTGTAAACCGCCGGCGTACAAAAGGGTGAAAACTCTTTGAAAATATCCCGCTCCCAAATAAGCAGCCCTGCAAAATCCTTTTTAACAATGCCATAGTCTAGCAACCAAAATCGTCTTGCCAATGCATTCTTTGGCGTTGCTTCTGGCGCATGTAAATTCTGCGTGGCTAAAATACAATCCACTACTTCAGAATCAGCTGAATGAGAAGCATCAAGCGCACCTAGATAATACTCAACCGATTTTTGTTCATTGGTTTTTGTCTCCCCCACCGGCTTATTAACTTGATAAATCACATCATGAAAAAAAGCGACAATGATTAAACGCTCACGATCTGGTTCAGATAATAAAGGATCATGAATTGCTTCAATATCATTAAGCAAAGACTGTAAATGGGTAGGTGAATGATAATAACGACCCTCACCCGACCAAAG
>CAMAPQ010000072.1 GCA_945860125.1 Klebsiella pneumoniae | reverse complement strand
TAATTTATTTGGGTGCAAAATTAGTCGTTGCCAATGAAATGACCCTCGGCATGTTAATCGCTTTTACCGCTTATAAAATGCAGTTTTCAACAAGAGCAATGAGCTTTGTTGAGCAGTGTTTACAGCTTAAAGCCCTCTCTGTGCAAATTAATCGCTTAGCAGATATGCTGCTCACTGAAACAGAAAAAACAGAAGGGCTTGAATATAGGCAGGCTGAGTTTTCTAAAGAGAATATTACCGCTGAGCTAAGTCTTGAAAATATCTCTTATAAGCATGATGGTTCTGATCAATATTTATTTAAAAATATTAGTATGACTGTTGCGCCTGGTGAAATGATTGCAATCACGGGTGGTTCTGGCGCAGGAAAAAGTACGCTACTCAAAATTATGTTGGGTTTAATTAAACCAACAGAAGGTAAAGTTTTGATTGGTGGTATTGATATTCATACAATTGGTTTATCAGAATATCGAAAGTTAATCGGCGCTGTCATGCAGGATGATCAATTATTATCTGGTTCAATTGGCGAAAACATTGCTTTTTTTAATAGCGAAATGGACTGGGAGCAAGTGCGAATGAGCGCTGGCTTATCTGTTATTAATTTTGACGTTGAAGCAATGCCTATGGCTTATAACACGCTGGTCGGTGATATGGGTACGAGTTTATCGGGCGGGCAAAAACAGCGAATATTATTGGCGCGCGCTTTGTATCGAGAACCAAAGGTGCTTTTTTTAGATGAAGCAACCAGTCATTTGGATGTTAGGTTAGAAGGCGCTGTGAATGCAAACCTTAAAAGGCTGAATTTAACCTGTCTTATGATTGCCCATAGGCCGGATACGATTAAGTTTGCTGATCGTATTATCATGCTTCAGCAAGGCACGTTAGTGGAGATTAAGAAAGCACCTTTGCATGCTGTGGGATAGTTTTACGCAGGTATGAATGGAAAAAGCCCTCGTTAAGAGGGCTTTTTTAAAACAAAAAAAATTATACTCTTCGTACTTGAAAACACGGCATTGTTGGCAGCTCTCGTTCACCCCAATCACATAGTCTATCTATGCTCATGGGGTTCTCTCCCTTGCCGCCTCCCCGTGATTCCAATTACTTTGGGTATAGAAAAAACTTAAGGTTTTGGGCCTGCTGCTTTAACTTCATTGCTAACATCGTATTGTTCAATATTATCGCTAAATAATTTTGCAACCATACGCGCTTGCTCATCATAAGCTTCTTTGTTTTCCCAAGTATTTCGTGGGTTTAACAAGTTTGTATCAACACCTGAGATTTCAACAGGAATATCCAAGTTAAGAATATCTAAGTGCTCGGTTGGCATTTTGCTTAATTCGCCACTTAAAATCGCAGAAATTACAGCGCGAGTGGTTGGAATGCTAAAGCGCTTGCCGACGCCATAAGCGCCGCCCGTCCAGCCCGTATTGACTAAATAAACCTCTGTATTAAAGCCGCTAATACGCTTCATTAGAAGATCTGCATATTCACGAGAAGGACGTGGGAAGAACGGTGCGCCAAAGCAAGTGCTAAAAGTAGCTTTAATCGGTGAAGTGGTATTAATTTCAGTACCACCAACAACCGAGGTATAACCGCTTAAGAAATGATATGCCGCCGCTTCCTTAGTTAGTTTTGAAACGGGGGGAAGAACACCATATGAATCGCAGGCCAAGAAAATTGCATATTTAGGTTCACTTGCACGATTTTCAAGGATACGTTTTTTCACGTGAGATAACGGATAAGAAGTTCTTCCGTTTTGTGTTAGAGAAGTATCGTTATAGTCGGCAACGCGTGTTTGTCCCTCAACGACAACGTTTTCAATCACTGCACCGAAACGTATAGCATCCCAAATGATAGGCTCGTTTTTTTGGCTCAAAGCAATTGTTTTTGCATAACAGCCGCCTTCTAGATTAAAAACGCCCCCTTTTGCCCAAGCATGTTCATCATCACCAATTAAAAAGCGATCAGGATCAGCAGATAATGTGGTTTTGCCGGTGCCAGAAAGTCCAAAAAATAGAGCCGTTGTGCCGTCTTCACCAACGTTTGCTGAGCAATGCATAGGCAGAATTGCTTTCTCAGGTAAGAGAAAGTTTTGCACAGAGAACATGGCTTTTTTCATTTCGCCGGCATAATGAATGCCTGCAATCAATACTTTACGATCTGCAAAGTTCAATATAACGCATGCTTCACTGCGTGTTCCATCTCTTTCTGGAATGCACTCAAAGTTAGGGGCATGCAGAATACGCCACTCTTCTTTTCTCTTAGGGTTATATTCTTCAACAGCAATGAACATATTCTGCGCAAACAGGTTATGCCAAGCAAGTTCTGTTGTTGTGTTAACAGGTAGATAATGATTGTCATCTGCGCCGACATGCAGCTCGGAAACAAAATGTTCTTTTTTGCTTAGGTAGCTTTCAACTAAGTGCCATAGTTGATCAAATTTTTCAGGATCAAATGCTTGATTTACTTTTCCCCAGTTAATTGCATCAGCCGTGCTAGGCTCTTTTACAATAAAACGATCCAACGGAGAGCGTCCTGTTCTACGTCCGGTTTTGACGACTAAAGCACCGGTATCTGAGAGTATCCCTTCGCTTCTTTGAAGCGCCTCTTCTATTAATTGCGCTGGTGTTAAATCAAAAAATACTGCTGGCTTGGCAAAGGTAGACCTGTGCTCATTCATTGTAGTAGTCCTCTATTTCCTTTAATAAAACAAGTTGTAAGGATGCGGGAGAAAGGCGTCGTTTCAGTCATATTTTGTCATTAAAGTGACTAGATTGAGGTGAAATGACGTCTGGTTAGTGAGGCATCATATTGCTCGAATATGTTCGTTGCCTACAAAAGCCCCGTAAATCTAGTGCATAACAGCGATCTAGGTCAATGGTATATATGTAGCCACTATTCTGATTGTCGTCTAAATTGAATGATTTTTCTTCTTGCTTGCTTGCTAGGTTTATGATCTGGCGGTGAAAATAGGTTTTGTGACAGTTTTTTGTCATTGATCGCTTTATTTTTTCTTTCTAGGCTTTTAGTCGTTTCCTCATAAAACGTTATCGCGATTTTAGCGCTTAAACGTTTGTCATGAAGTTTGATGATGATGACCTCTTGCAAGTAAAGAGGTGTGCTGATGGTGATTTTATCACCCACTTTTAATTCTCGGCTACATTTGATGCGTTGTTCATTTGACTGTATTTTTCCATTTTCAATTGCTTTTTTAGCAAGCTCTCGTGATTTAAAAAAACGCATAGCCCACAGCCATTTATCTATGCGGACTGATTCTAATTCGGTTATGAGTGCTGTCATTTATTGTCTTCAATCTGAAAAGGGAATGAGATGTTCAAAGTTGCGAATGGCGGGGAATATTGTTTCAAATTTAGGTGGTTCTTTGCTGTCAGGCTGATGGATCGTATACAAGTAACCTATACCGTAACTTTTTGCGGCATTTAAAACAGACTCATTATCGTCTATAAAAACGGTGCGTGTTTTGTCAAATTTAAAATGTTTTTCAAGTAAGGGCCAAAAAGGCGCTTCTTCTTTTGCAAAGCCAAAAGTATGACTTGAAATCATATGCTCAAAAAAAGTTTCAATACCTGTTTCATTCATTTTAATTTTGAGTGAGTCCGGGTGTGCATTGGTTAGTAGCACCGTCTTTATAGGGCTTTTTTTTAACCAGGATAAAAAATTTAAGGTGTCAGGTCTGAGCGTAATGAGATGCTGAGTGTGTGTTTTTAGCATCGCAATATTAAGCGATAGTTTTTCGCTCCAAAAATCAGTGCAATACCAGTTTAATGTTCCTTTGGCTTCATTTAAAATTTTTGTCAGTTGAGCTTGTGTAGATTCTATTGAGCACTTATGTTTAAGTGCATATTGTTGTGGAATATAGGTGTGCCAAAAGTAATTGTCATAAGCAAGATCAAGCAAGGTACCATCCATATCAAGAAATATTGTTTCAACTTGCTCCCATGGAACTAAAATGTCTGTCATTCAGCGTCACTCATCTTTTGATTTTGAAGAATTGATTAAAAAAACGTACAACATTGCTGCTCACGCCTCTGAAATTATATTAGGCTATTATCTTCCTTCGCAAGAGGCGAGTGCGCAAGAAAGGCTCTCTATTCAGTATAAAAAAGATGATTCTCCTGTAACTCAGGCCGATATTGCTTCACATAATTACATTTGTGAAATGCTCTCAAAACTTACGCCCGATATTCCTATTGTGTCTGAAGAAGGCATTGTCATGAATGGGCAAAATCTTGATAAATATTATAAGCCAGATCCAGAAAGTTATTTTTGGTTGGTGGATCCATTGGATGGCACAAAAGAATTTATCTCAGGTTCTGGCGATTTTAGTGTAAATATTGGTTTGGTTTATAATAATAAACCTATTTTAGGCATCATGACTTGCCCTATTTATCAGGTGGGTTACATCGGTGGTGAGAAAATAGGAGCATGGAAAATAAGTGGTTTAAAGCATTTTGAGGCAGATTCACGAGAAGAAATTGTTTGTAAGGTTGTCAATAAAAGTCAATTTTTAAAAATTTTGGCGAGTAAATCACCTGCACCTTTAGTCGATCATTTTTTAATGAATCTTAAAGAATCAGGTTTTCAGTTTGAGCTTAATGCTGTAGGCAGTGCACGAAAATTTGGTTTAATTGCAGAAGGGTTAGCTGATTTATATCCTCGTTATTTACCCTGTTATGAGTGGGATACGGCAGCTGCTCAAGCGATTATAGAAGCGGCAGGTGGTTTAGTGTTAGATGTTAAAGATTTTTCCCCTTTAACCTATCAAAAAGAAGATGACTGGTTAAATAGTTATTTCTTGGTTTCAGGCTCGTTAAATGCTGAAGAGAAAAATAGCCTACAGCAGGCTGCAAATAAAATGAATAATGTAATTTTATAATTTTCATCAATAGATTAATTGTGTGGTGAGTATAAGTTTATGAGTCGACAGATAATCATTGCAACCAGAGAAAGTCCCTTAGCTTTATGGCAGTCAAATTTTGTAAAAAGTGAGTTGAAAAAAATTGCCCCTGAGCTTGATATCGTGCTTTTAGGTATTACCACAATTGGCGATCGTTTTTTAGATAAGCCTTTATCTGAAATCGGTGGAAAAGGGTTATTTGTGAAGGAGCTTGAAAAAGCTTTGCTTGAAAATCAGGCTGATATTGCTGTTCACTCAATGAAAGATATGCCCATGGAATTACCTGAGGGGTTACAGTTGGGTGCTATTTTAAAAAGAGCGAATCCTTTTGATGCATTTGTCAGTATTAAATACAAAAATTTAAATGAATTACCTAAAAATGCCATTGTTGGCACCTCAAGTTTAAGGCGGCAATCTCAGCTACGCTGGTTACGGCCTGATCTTGAAATCAAGCCATTAAGAGGTAATGTGCAAACACGCTTAAAAAAACTAGAAGAGGGTCATTATCACGCTATTGTGCTTGCTAGTGCTGGGTTAGAACGGCTGGGCTTGGCTTCTTATATTACCCAGCAATTAACGCTTAATGAAATGTGTCCAGCAACGGGGCAGGGCGCTATTGGAATTGAGTGTCGTTGTGATGATGCAATATTGAACAAGCTTGTTGGTCAATTAAATGAACGCTGTACTTTTCTTGCTGTTATGGCAGAGCGTGCGCTGAATCAAGCGTTGGGTGGAAGCTGTCATTTTCCGATAGCAAGTTATGCCGTATGTGATAATCAAAATATTAAAATGACGGCGCGCGTGGGTTCAAAAAACGGGGATCAACTATTGGAAGAGTCTGATTCTGTTGTATTGCATAGTAAGTTAAATACATTAGAGGGTGAGTTAGGTCGTGAGTGTGGTGAGTTAGCTCATTTGGAACACGCTATAACGTTAGGGCTTAATATTGCCAACAGGTTAAAAGCGAAGGGTGCTGAGCAACTTATTCATGGATAGCTGTAAAGGGTTAACGCTATTAGTTACAAGGCCTAAACCTGAAAATGCCTACTTTTGTCAGCAGATTGTGCAGCAAGGCGGCATAGCGATCTCTCTGCCTTTAATTGAAATTTTGCCTATAAAATCGACTATTTTGCCGTTTGAAAAAAAAGTGATTTCTGGTTTTGTTTTTATTAGTAAGCCTGCGGTGTATCATGGTTTTTCATTTTTAATCAATGAATATTTCGCGTTGAGTCAGCAGGGTTTGGTATTGAATGATATGATCTTGTATGCTGTAGGAAAGGGATCGGGTGAATCTCTCAGTGAGCTTTTAAGGCAGCGAAAACAGGCTGCATTGCAATCTTGTGATGATCAACTGGAATTATTTTTAAACAAAATCCAGATTTTTTTTCCTGTATTAGCACATGGTTCAGAAGCGCTTTTAGCACTGCCTCGTTTGCAGCAAGTACAAGATGAGCGCTGGTTAATTATTCGAGGAAGGGGTGGCCTTGAGTTACTCAGGGATTCGTTGCATCACCATGGTGCTTTGGTTGAGTATCTTGAAGTGTACGAAAGAAAGCCTGTATTCATCGAACCTAATAAGGTGAGGCCATTATTTCTTGCCAATAAAATAGATGCCATTTTAATTTCGAGTGGTGAAATTTTAGACTGTTTATGTAATGCCTTAAAAGCATGTCTTTCGATTAATGAGATGAATAACGTAAAATCTGCCGAAGCGTGGGTTTTAAGTGAGCGAGTGGCTAATCTTGCCAAGGCGCAGGGTTTTAGTCGTATAAAGCTATTTGCTAATAGCGCCTCTATTTTTTAGATTCATTTTTTAGATTCATTTTTTTGAGTGATGTATAAATTTTAAGGATTTTTAAAATGAATGAAGATGTGATTCAACATGAGCCTGTTCATGAACCTATTAATGAGCGTATGAAGATTGATCAAAATAAAAATGATCGTGCAATAATTCAGCCTCGTATTTCGGGGCTGTGGTTTTTTACGATTTTGCACTTTGTTTTATTTATATTAATGGTCGGTTTATCTGTTTATTTTTATCGTTTGGATTATTTAAGCCGCGAAGAGGATAAAAAAGACGAACAGCAAAGTAAAATAAAGCATTATGCTGATTTTCAGCAATCATTTGATACGATTAATCAAAATATAAATCTTCTTCAAGATCAAGATAGGCAAGTATTAATTAATATTGATACGTTAAAAAGCGAGACGCTTGTTCAGCAGAAAAAAACTCAGGAAAAAATGGAGAGTGTTTATCAGCGCATCATGGCGCTGAGCGTGATTGATCGAACAGATTGGTTATTAGCAGAAATAGAACATTTTACGAAGCTTGCTCATGAGCGAATTGTCTTAACGCATGATGCTAGGGGCGCCATTTCATTATTAAATCATTCTGATCAAATTGCGGCAGAGATTGAAGAATATGGAATTGAATCGGTAAGAATTGCGCTACAAAAAAATATGCGTGATTTAGGCGTGGCGACAGAAATTGATACGCAGGGGCTCTTTTTTAAAATAGGCTCTTTGATTGAATTAATCGAAGCGTTATCTTTTAATGATTTTGTTGATAAATCTAGATTAGCTGAAAATAATCAGCCAAAAAGTGCTTTTTTATTAAATAACGTGCCGTCTGATCTGCCTCATGATTTTGAGTCGCGGGTTCGTTATATGTTGAATTCTATTTATACTTTTGTCACTCAAAAACTAGTGCGTATTTATCGTGTAGAAGCACAAGTTGATCCTATCCTTCCCCCTGCAACGCAGCTTTTTTTAAAGCAAAATTTGCGTTTGCTGCTGGAGCAATCACAGCTTGCTGTGCTCAGGGGTGAGCAGAAACATTTTGATTGGTGTATTGATCAAGCCTCGAAGTGGATAGTTGCCTATTTTCCTTCTCATCAGCCACGCGTGAAGGAACTGGTTACGACACTGGAAACGCTTAAAAATAATCAAATATCACCTTCTTTACCTGATGTGAATGATTCATTAGAAGCGATTCACCAGTTTAAAAATGAGTGGCTTGAACGCAAAGCGCAAAGAAAACAAGCATTGGTTGTAAAGCCATTAGAAAGGTAAATTATGCGATATTATTTTTTAGTGCTTGTTTTATTTATTTTATTGGCGGGTGTGTTAGGGGATTTCTTTTTAAAAGATCCTGGTTATGTTTTTATTTCCGCAGGCCATCGTGTGCTAGAAACAAGTTTACTGTTAGCAACTGTTTTTGTGTGCATGTTAGCTGCTTTCTTTTATTTGCTTTTTATCTTTTTAGGTAAAATTGTTGCTTCTAAAATAGGCTTAACAAAATGGTTGGAGTCTAGAAATTTACAATTATCGCAATCTAAGACGGCGTTAGGTCTTGTTGAATTTGCGGAAGGAAATTGGGCGCAAGCGGAAAAGCTATTATTACAAGGTACAAGATATAACGCTTATCCTTTAATTAATTATTTGGTAGCAGCAAAAGCAGCGGATGAAATAGATGCGCCAGAAAGGCGAAATCAGTATTTACAACAAGCAATGAAAAGCACTAAAAATAAGTCGAAATTAGCCTGTGGATTAACTCAGGCGCGTATTCAGTATGATCGGGGAGAGTGGGAAGCTTGTCTTGCAACATTAAGTGGGCTTTATAAAGAGATGCCTCGTTCAAAGGCTATTTTGGGGCTGTTAGTGAAAGTATATGAAAAGCTTGAGGATTGGTCTGAACTTTTTTCTTTACTTGCCGAGATTAAAAAACAGAAAATTATTTTGCCTGAGTTATGGTATGATTTTGAGTACAAAGTTGCAAAAAATTGGTTTTCTCTCATGATTGAGCATGACGTAATGAAAAATAAAAGCGCTGAAAAATTAAAAGAGTATTGGGCTAAATTACCTTCTCACTTAAAAAAGCAGGAACATTTTATTCGGTGTTATGTCACGCATTTGTTTTTAAGTGGAGATGAATTAGCTGCGTCTAAATTTATTACGACTGAAATTAATCGGCATTGGAGTGATCAGCTCGTGCGTTTATTTGCTGAGCATGCCGCAGTGATTGATGAAGAAAAAATTGCATTATTTGAGCGATGGTTAAAAGATCGCCCCGCTAGTGTTGTTTTGCTTATTGCCTTGGGTCAGCTTTATTTAAAAGCTGGTTTGTCTGACAAAGCAATGGTTTGTTTTGAATCAGCTAATTCGCTTAGTTTAACTTTTAAGGCTTGTCAGTTATTGGGTGAAATTTATTTAAGTCGTGCTGATTATGAAAAAGCTGCGCATCATTTTCGTATGGCAAATAAAGAGTTTACTCATGTCGACTAACGACGCTTAAAGTAAAAAATCACGTGAGCGCAAAGGCAAAGTGCAACTGATTAACGGCACCGATTTATGCAGCAAAACGCGTAAATCTTTTGAGCGGCCGTTGCGTTTATCGGCCCAATTCACCCTTGATGGCCATCGCCAAATTACGTTTTGCCCCAGGTGCACTGAAATCTGTCATGGAATGGATTTATGCGCACACAGGCGATGAATGGAATGGTGCTGGTTATGGAAAATTGGCTCAACATGAAGAAGTGATTTTCCTCAAAATTAAAAAAGATTTTGCTGATTTAAAAGAAAAACAAATTAAAGAAGCCTACTTTAAAAAAGAAGTCGCACCCCATGCGACTAATGCTTGGATTAACCCTGATAAGCGCGATGATAAAGACGGCGAAATAGGTGTGGTGGGTTATGAAATTTCGTTTAATCGTCATTCGTCATCCCCGCGAAGGCGGGGATCCAGTCTTAACATTAAACCCGAAAGAGCTGGATTCCCGCCTTCGCGGGAATGACGGAGAAGAGTGCAGGAATGACGGAGAAGAGTGCAGCCAACAATGCTGTGATTCGAATGGCGAGCAGTATATATCTGATGTGGCATACCACGTTACGAATGTTGCGTTAGATTCAATAACTTAATCACAGGTGGATCATCGTAAAATTTGAAGGTATCTATCAACCTATGGTAGTAGAAGGTTTCGATTTTACGCAGTTGATCTTCACTAAAGTGGGTGCTTATGGATTCAGGAAGCGGTTGGAGGTTCAGTATAAAAACAGGTTTCCCCTCTCTTTCTTGTATATCGACAGAATGAATGACCTTCAATCCTAACTGATAATGAAAATCGTGTGGTGATGTGCACTGCAAAGAGGCTAGCAGTTCAAAAAACTCACCACTGGCCTCAGAAAAAAACTGGTCACTCAATTGGTCTTTCACCAAATCTCTCAAAGCATTTCCTGTGACGGGTTTTGGCATGCGGCTTGATTGCCCATAAAGCAAACCAAGGGAGTTCATATAAGCAGGCTGACTTTGTATCTGTCCAAGACGTTGTTCGGTAACATCTAAATTATCAGCCACCATTAACCAGTAATTCATTGGTTTATTATATCTATTGACCCTCATACAGGGGGTTGCTAATCGCGCATCACCTGCTTGGCAGGCATCAAAACAACGGTGAGGAGGTGGCGACTGTTCAATATATTGAATTTTACCCAGATCAATACAGCTGAAACAGGTATCGGTTAGGCCCTGATGTTGAAGCTTTCCATAAATATCAATAGATTCTATGCTGTCACCATTCTCATGTAACAGCTCTGAAAGAAAGCTTACTTGCTGATCACTTTCAAGGCTATATAATCCTCCTGAAACGGCTTTCACTAATAGGCTTCTGGCCTCCTCACCTTTAGAGTAATTTGGATTATCAGAAGAGTGCATATGGATCGCTTCAACCATTGATTTTAACAGAGCGTCTGGCTCTTTAACGTTGATTATATCAAACACCGAACTTAACAATGGCTTCACATAGTGATTAAACATCAATCCACCTGTTACTGCGTGAGTGGCTTTGTTAGGTGTTTTCTGCGATGTTGTGATCTGCTCTTTATCATCCAGCAGTTCATTTCCACTCATAAATGGATACCCGCAATCGTGCATAATGCCGACCATTTGAGCCAATGCGATGGCTTGTTCGGGTGTGATATTGTGCTGTTGCGCAAAAGATTGCAGTAGCGCCTCATCCATTTTGATCAACCGCTTAATCCAAAGAGCGGTCATCAGCGAATGATCCAGCCCATGAGGCGTGTAGTGAACATCATCGGCAGCATCTTGCAATAGAAGCATCCAAGCCACTCGTTTCTCAATGTTCTCCAATAGCGAGGTTAATTTGCTTTGGTTGTGAGCATCGGACAAATCCATTGATTCACCGTGAGAGGGAGCGGAATATGCAATGGCATCCACAACCTGATGCACAAACTGCTCAGCACTTTTGGCCTTTGGGTTCTGCCCTGAGAAAAAACGGTGCGGGTGCGTATAGCCCGCAACTGATTTTGTGATACGGTATTCTGCGAGCTGCTTCCATTGCGAATCATTGAGTAGTGAGGCTTTCTGATCAAAAGCTTCTGTTGGGTGCCATTTAGCCTGTAACAACTTACGAAAATCACGCATCATCGTGCTGTTGGGGCTACGCATCTCGGCCAGAGCGGCGGTTAAAGGCGTGATTTTTGGTAAGTGTTCATTGGCAGCGAGTGGAGTGATCGTTGAATTATTTAAAATGTGATGGTCGGATAAAAGTTTTGAGTTTGCTAATAGCGGGTGTTTGCTCCAATAGCCCATGCCGCCTTCGATCCAATTTTTTTTGACTGAATCTTTATCTGGAAGCACGTTACCTGGAAGCACGTTACCTGAGAGCACGTTACCTGAGAATAAGAGAGGCTGGGTATCAGAGCGAACAGCCAAAGCGTTTTGCATACTCATTTCACCTTTACACAATTATTTATTGGGTTTTCTCTTAAACAGGATACTGAATAGCAGCTGTAACCTTTGTACGCTCACCGCAACATCGGACACTATAGGGTGTGAATATTATTTTTTTATGTCGGCGCTTATACTCGCACAAACGCTTCTTTTGGCCAATGTGTTTAAGTCACTATTCTATTTTTACTTGAAATACACGCCACTTTTACTTCAAATACAATATTGCTAGTATGTATCGCCAAGATGCACCCCTTTACTTATAAAATAGGATTTAGGTTAAAAAATTTGTTTATGTCATATAACTCTAGCCAGCCTTCGCCTAGCCGCCTTCCACCTAATACACTTCAAAACAATAGCTCTCAACCGAACAACCTT
>CAMAPQ010000071.1 GCA_945860125.1 Klebsiella pneumoniae | reverse complement strand
TGTTCGTGTAACTTAACACATCACCACATGATACAAAATTTGTCGCAAATGTGGATAGAAATCTTAATTTATAAATGCACTTTTTTGGTAAAAATAAGGTTTATTTTTAGGCAGGAAAAAATCAGAAGTTAAGAGCTAGTTGAGTATATTTAAAATAAATAATGGCTATTTGAGGGGCGCTCAATGCGGGTATTTAGTTTAAGTCATTTTATTATTGCATGATTTGTCTGGCCAATAGATCTTGGCAAGATTTATTTCGACAGATTCCCTCATTCATGTGACAAGTAATCTACAATCTTTAAATCATTATGAATCGTAAGATACACGAGACATAAATAGGGATCCCCTTTTCAAGGAATGAATAATGTCAGCCATTTTGCTTAGAAATCATACCGGCCAGTTAAAAGCACACTTACCAAGAGAATATGACATTCTCTCTACTTTTTTAGAGGGTGTCATTGGTGAGTCAATGACTAAGTGCCGCACTATAATTGAAGTATTATCAATGAGAAGCTATTCCGCCTATGATCGTATTGATTACCTTGATTATCCTCTTCTAAAGGGAAGCTACCAGTTACAGTTTGCACCAACCTATCTTATGCTAGTCTACGAGGCAAAAATAAAATCAATTACACCTCAGAAAAAATTAGCTCAGTTATATCTTGAGTATGCTTTTTTTAGAAGAATCATCCAAACTTGGCTTGATCAGCTAGAGCAAGATCAGCTAGGTGTAATCTCAGGATCAAATGAAGACTAAAAAAATAAAACGTTTTATTTCTCAACTGTTAGCGCTATACCCAAAGTAATTGGAATCACGGTGAGGCGGCAAGCGCGTGAATCCCATGAGCATAGATAAACTATGTGATTGGGGTGAATGAGCGCTGCCAACAATGCCGTGTTTTCAAGTACGAAAGGTATAGTTGCCAAGCAAAAAAAATCAGCATAAGCTTCCAAAAAATAAGGAACTCTAGAACGTCTTAATGTAAGGATACCCATAATGAAACGTCTCCTTTCTCGCTATTCCAGCTCGCAAAAACTATTCGGTGTTCCAGATTATCAAACATGGCTACGTGAATTCACGCATGCGCTTTTTGATTTTAGTTTTTCAGAAGTACTAACAACCAAAATGCTGCCTTTTTTATATGGCCTAGGCATTATTGCCATTGGCAGTATAACGCTCTTCTTAACACTTGAAATGATGCTATATGCCCCGTTAAAAGGCCTGCTTTATCTGTTTACCCTAACACCTCTTGCTTTTTTTGCAGGGGTTGCAGCACTTCGTGTAACATTGGAATTTGTTTCTGCTGTCTTTCGGTTGCAAACTTATATGATCCGCATGAATGGCTCAATGAAACGACTCGAAGAGCAAATGGGAAAATCTTGTCATCATATTCAAAACGTTGATAACAATATGAATATTCTTTCCCAAACGATTGTTAATCTTGATCGTAATATGGAAACTGTGAGAGATGTGCTAGGTGAAATTGAAATTTTGGCGGAAAAAATTCCTTTTGTGAATAAATCAAAACGCTCAAAAAGAGCAAAATACTGGGCTGAATCTGGCTTAGAAGTAGAAGAGGCACACTCAAACTTAGACTCAACAAATAAAAGCAATAAACAACGTACTGTTGCTTTAGAAGAAAGGGAATAAAAATTAGGACTTACGCAAAATCGCCCAGCTTTGTTGTCCTGCCTCACCGTACAGCGTGTACTGTCTTCGTCAGGACGCCTTGCTAGAACAATTCTGCGTAAGTCCTAATAACTTTTAACTCTTTGCAAAGAAAACATGCCCAAAGTTAACCCGCTTTAATCAAATGAGATGATGTAATGAACCCTTTATCAGTGCCGCAATCATCATTAGAAAAAATGAT
This sequence comes from Klebsiella pneumoniae, assembly GCA_945860125.1. Taxonomy (GTDB): domain Bacteria; phylum Pseudomonadota; class Gammaproteobacteria; order Pseudomonadales; family CAMAPQ01; genus CAMAPQ01. The sequence continues at coordinate 10,411 of CAMAPQ010000071.1, read as the reverse complement.
ACTGACGCAAATTAATTTGCAAGAAGAAATTAATATTCAAATTCATGCAGCATGGCGCACTCAACACAATCCCTGGTTTAGAGCTATTTGGACAGAATGCGCTGAAATGCTTGATCATGTTGGTTGGAAATGGTGGAAAAAGAAAACACCCCAACCTGATCAAGTTAAACTAGAAATTGTCGATATTTGGCACTTTGGTTTAAGCGCATTATTACAAAATGAACAAGATCATTTTAAGCTGACAAAAGATATTGTGGCGGCTTTTTTAGACCGCCCCAGCGCACCAAATCAAGATATTGTGTCAATTATTGAATTACTCGCCGCTCACGCACTTACCGAAAAGATGTTTTGTCTTGCGACGTTTAATCAGTTATTAATTGCCAGCGATTTTTCACATGATGAACTCTTTCGTCACTATGTGGGAAAAAATATTCTCAACGGATTCAGACAAAAAAAAGGCTATAAAGACGGTACTTATCGTAAAACATGGCACGGACGTGAAGATAATGAACATCTTGCTGAATTAGTTAACGAGATTGATATTAATGATGCTGCTTTTACTGAAAAACTTGAGGCAGCGCTTGAGGCACGTTACCTGTGATTATAGGCTTAAATCACATTGCGATTGCCGTTCCTGAACTCAATCGTGCCATTGAGCAATTGGTACATGATTTAGGTATGACAATGACCAGCACTGAAGAAGTCTCTTCTCAATATACTTCAGTTGCTTTTTTCCCGATTGATAAAACGCATATTGAATTAGTTTCGCCAACGGATGAAAAAAGCCCCCTCCATAAATTTATTGTGAACAGAGGGGGCGGGTTACACCACCTTTGTTTTGAAACAGATTCTTTGCTAGAAGACATGGCAAAGCTTAAAGCGAAAGGCTACAAACTCTTAAATGAAACACCCCAAGTGGGCGCACATCAAACACAAGTCGCGTGGATTCATCCTACTTCTTTCCATGGTGTTCTTATAGAATTAGTGCAAAAATAACTGCTTTTTCTAGGTAAGGTAAAATTAAATGATCACAAATGTAAAAGCATACATCCAGGAATTAGGTGAAAAAGCACGTCTTGCGCAAAAAACAATTGCGTTAGCACCCAGCACACTTAAAAATAAAGCACTCGGCTTCATTGCAAAAGAATTAGCTCAAAATAAAAACGCTATTATTGCAGCCAATCAAAAAGATTTAAATGAAGCGGATAAAAATGGGCTGGAAGCAGCACTTAAAGATCGCTTAACACTTGATGAAAAAAGCATTGATCAAATGATCAAAAGCCTTGAGCAGATTATGATGCTGCCAGATCCTATTGGTGAAATAACAAATATGCGATACCAGCCAAGCGGTATTCAAGTTGGCAAAATGCGCGTTCCTTTAGGTGTCATTGGAATGATTTATGAGTCGCGCCCCAATGTTACCCAAGAAGCTGCGGCGCTTTGTATTAAGTCTGGAAATGTCGCCATTTTAAAAGGGGGAAAAGAAGCCATTCATTCAAATAAAGCCATTTTATCGGCTATTCATTTAGGATTAAGAGAAGCACAGCTTCCCATAGAAACCGTTCAGCTAATTGAAACAACCGACCGGCAAGCGGTAACAGAGCTGATTCAAATGTCAGCCTATGTTGATGTGATTATCCCCAGGGGTGGCAAGGGGCTTATTGAAAAAATTAGCCAAGAATCGCGCATTCCTGTTATTAAACACCTGGATGGTATTTGCCATGTGTTTATTGATGAATCTGCAGACAAAGAAAAAGCAATTAAAATTGCATTTAACGCGAAAACACAGCGTTACGGCACATGCAATACCATGGAAACCTTACTTATTCATGAAGCGATAGCGCAGGCTGTACTTCCTGAACTAATCGCTCAATATTTATCGAAAAATGTTGAATTACGGGGGTGTATACGAACACAAAAATTTTCCTCTAAAGTCATTTTAGCCACAGAAGAAGACTGGAAAACAGAATATCTTGCGCCTATTTTATCTGTGCGTATCGTGAATAGCCTTGAAGAAGCGATCTCACATATAGCACAATACAGCTCACAGCATACCGACGCGATTGTGACGGAAAACTGGACGCATGCACAAAAATTTCTTAAGGAAGTTGACTCAAGTTCTGTTATGGTCAACGCCTCAACTCGCTTTGCGGATGGTTTTGAGTATGGACTTGGCGCTGAAATCGGTATTTCTACTGATAAATTTCATGCGCGCGGACCGGTTGGCCTGGAAGGCTTAACCTCACAAAAATTTATTGTGCTAGGCGATGGACATATACGACAGTAACGAAATGAGAGTTTAAATAGAAAATATGAATAACGATGTTGATTTAATGGTCCGTTTGGTTGCGTTTATTAAAAATGCATTAGAAGACATGAAAGCTCAGGATATTCAACAATTGGATGTCGCCAAATTCTGCGATTTTGCAGAAGTCATGTTTGTCTGTACCGGTACATCAAAACGGCACGTACAATCGATTGCTGAAAAACTAGTGGAAGAGGTAAAACGTGCTGGTTTTGTTAAGCAGGGCGTGGAAGGTTTAGGAACGGGAGAATGGGTTTTAGTTGATTTGGGTGAAGTGATTGTGCATGTTATGCAACCTTCAGCGCGTGAATATTATGATATTGAAAAGCTTTGGTTCAGTCCGCCTAAATCAAGGCAAGAAAATCCTGAACAAAATGCATGAAAATTAAATTGGTGAGTATTTCTCACAAATTACCAGACTGGGTTGAAGAAGGTTATCAAGAATATACATCCCGTTTTGATAAAAGCATTCAATTCACTTGTGAGCAAATTCCACCGATTACGCGAAAAAAGAGTGATATAAACAGAAAAAAACAAGACGAAGGTTTTTCATCAGAAGTGCAGCAGGTAAAGCGTGAAGAAGGTGAAAAACTGCTTGAAAAAATACATAAAGATGATCACGTCATTTGTTTTGATCATTCAGGCACGCAATGGAATAGCATAGAACTAAGCCGTCAACTTGAAGCATGGTTACAGCGCGGGCAAAATTTATCATTTATTGTCGGTGGGCCTGACGGCTTAGATACGCCTTGTTTAACACGCGCCAATCAAAGCTGGTCGCTCTCTACGCTCACTTTCCCTCACACACTCATTAAAATTTTATTTGCAGAGCAGCTTTATCGTGCTTGGTCTATTTTAAAACAACATCCTTATCATCGATAACGCTCATACTAGCCAAAGTAGTTGGAATCATGGAGAGGCGGCAAATGAGTGAACCCCATGAGCATAGATAAACTATGTGATTGGGGTGCATGAGTGCATGCTAACAATGCCGTGGTTTCAATTACGAACGGTATATACCCAAAGCCATTGGAATCACGGGGAGGCGGCAAATGAGTGAACCCCATGAGCATAGATAAACTATGTGATTGGGGTGCATGAGTGCAGCTAACAATGCCATGTTTTCAATGGCAAAGGGTATAGATATATGGTAACGCTCTACGCTGCTTAGCGTGCCACTATTTATGCGTTTTTTTAAGCACTAAATTGCTTAAATAAGTGTTGACGTTATCATCTTCAGTTACTAATATATGCCGCATCGACGTCATCACTATTCCACAGTAGCTCAGTCGGTAGAGCAAGCGGCTGTTAACCGCTGGGTCGCAGGTTCGAGTCCTGCCTGTGGAGCCATCTTTTTATTAGTCTTATTTTTACAAACGCTATTCACTGTAATTTATCTTTCTAGAATGCCTCTACTGTTTTTCTTAAACCATCCGGAATAAATTTTATGGGTAAAAAAACAGATTTAGCAAACCAAAAAAATAGCGAGGAAAAAGCAAATTTTGCTTCTGAAAAAAAAGAAAATGGAATAGAACGAAAAGAAAAAAGATCTTTTACAGAAAGTTTAACAGATACTTTTAATGAATTAACCAATCAGCTTACAACAACACTCTCTACTTTATATAAAGTACCTTTGAGCATTGCGTCAACTCTTATTTTTTCAGGTGATCAGCTAAAAAAACTTGGTGGTGATCAACTCAATGCAATGCGTGAAACCGGTGCATATCTTCAAGATTTAAGACAAGTGACGGGGCTTACTTTGAGTGAGCTAAGTGAAGCTATTGAGCTTTCTGATCAATCTTTACTTAAAGCCGCTGAGAGCGGTACAGCAACACTTTCATTTGAGTTAATATTAAGATTATCCGCACTCCTAGCGCGTCATGATCCCCTACCCTTTATTATGCAACTAACCCGTTCTTATAATCCTGACCTATGGAAACTCTTAGAAAACTGGGGCATTGGAAAAATACCCCTACAGCTTGAAAGAGAGCGTCAATTTATTAACATTTTAAGAAAAAGCGATGATGCTCGCGCGCTTAATGATGAACAATTTGAAAGATTACTTACTTTTACCGAAGCTACTTTTGATCTAGGCATGTCTCAGTTCATAGCTAAACCAAAAATAGATGATGAAAAATAGTTCCCCATAACGTTATAAAAATCAGAATAAAATAGCTAAACCCGCAGACAATGGGCAAACTTATCCATTGATATATTCGATCCGCTAATGACAAGTACAATGTTATCACCAGGAATCACTTCGTTTCTTAAGAGCGGAATAACCGGCACAACAGCTGAACCTTCTATCTTTAAACCCACTTCGCTCAACATAAAACACAAAGCAGATTGAATTTCTTGCTCACTGACAAGATGCATCTGAGTACCCGCTTCTTCGCAAATCTCCAACCCCAAAGAGCCGACAGTTCCCACCGCAATGCCACCTGCAATTGTGTTCTGATGAGAAACCGGCTCTAACTGATGATTGGCTAAACTTTTAGTCATTGAGGGCATGGCCTCAAGTTGTACGCCAATCACCTTTTGTTGAGGACACGCTAAAGTAATGCCACTTAATAAACCTCCACCACCTGTGGGCACGATTATGGTATCGATATTTTCATTGTGATTGATAATCTCTAACCCAACGGTACCTTGTCCTGCAATAACATCTTGATCATCATAAGGGTGTAACCATAAAGCGCCCTTTTCTTGCGCATAGGCTTTAGCCGTTTTAATTGCTTCATCTAAAGAGTAACCGGTGAGTTCTACTTTCGCACCAAAACCTTGCGTTTGCTTTATTTTGATAGGATCTGCATTTTCAGGCATGAAAATGAGTGCTTTTTTATCGGTAAGTTCACTTGCCCAAGCAACGCCCTGAGCATGATTCCCTTGTGAAGCCGCGACAACTTGATCAAATGATTTCCCACGCTCTTCATTGGCTAAAATTGCGTTTAAAGCACCGCGAATTTTAAAAGAATGAGTTGGTCGCATATGCTCTAATTTTAAATATACTTTTTTACCCTCACCAACTAATGTTGACAACTCTCGGGAGTAAATGAGTGGTGAAGGTAAACCAAGCTTCTCGGCAAAAGAGCTTAATCGCAACTGTGCCGCAAAGACATCTCCTTCACACAACTCAGAAGAAAACAGTCTTGTTAATTTGCATGGATCAAAACTACTTGGGCTAGAGCGCCCTGGCTGAGGAAATGCCCGCAAACTCTCTTGAAGCAAAGCCTTGTGATGGGAGCGAATACTCTGGGCATTTAACGGCATTGCAAAGGCTATTGTTTGAGCAAAGGGATGCGAAGAAATATGAATAGGGGTACTTCCTAAAACAGAAGCATGACTCAAAGCAGAAAAATTTACCTGCATACGACTGATACCCTTTTAAAAAAATGAACGATAGATAAAAAAAATGCACATGAAAAATGCACATATAAGGATTAACTTAAAAAAAATTCATGATGAAAACGAAAAAAAATCGATGCAAAGTTTTTTATTTCCTATTCTAATACTCCCTCACAACATATTACTAAACTTATTTTGATACCCTCTTTCAATTTGCGACTCATTCGATAAGGCTTTTTATGATTTCTGAAAATACGCACGCGCTTCCACACTCACTTACTTTGAGCGATCAAACCAAGCAACTGAAGGATACGCTTGCCACACGCATTTTATTTTTAGATGGCGCTATGGGAACGATGATTCAAGGTTATCATCTTGAAGAAAATGATTATCGTGGTACACGCTTCATTGATCACCCTAAAGACCTAAAAGGTAATAATGATTTACTGTGTCTTACGCGGCCCGATATTATTTCTGCCATTCATAGAGAGTACCTTGAGGCAGGGGCAGATATTATTGAAACCAATACTTTTAATGCAACAAAAGTATCCCAAGCAGAGTACGGCCTAGAAGATATTGTGCTAGAGCTAAATTTTGAAGCGGCAAAACTTGCTAAAAAACTAACCGAAGAATTTAATCAAAAAACACCGCATAAACCACGCTGGGTCGCAGGTGTTTTGGGCCCTACAAGCCGCACAGCATCGTTATCGCCCGATGTAAATAATCCTGCTTTTCGTAATATTACGTTTGATAAACTTGTATCAGATTATAAGGAAGCAACACATCATCTTATTTTAGGCGGCGCAGATATAATTCTTATTGAGACAGTGTTCGATACACTCAATGCAAAAGCCGCTATTTTTGCTGTTAAAGAATTATTTCGTGATATTGGCAAAGAATATCCCATTATGATTTCAGGCACGATTACAGATGCCAGCGGCCGCACCTTATCAGGCCAAACAGCAAGTGCCTTTTGGTATTCAGTGCGTCACGCAAACCCTATTAGTATTGGCTTTAATTGTGCTTTAGGTGCAAGACAACTTAAGCCGCATATTGCTGATATTTCAGCGCTTGCTGAATGTGCCGTCTCTGCTCATCCTAATGCAGGCCTGCCAAATGCTTTTGGTGGTTATGATGAAACTGCCAGAGAAATGGCCGATATTATTGAAGAATTCGCGCAAGATGGCTTAATTAATATTATCGGTGGTTGCTGTGGTACAACCCCCATACACATTAAAGCAATGGTTGATCGTATTGGTCATTTACCAACAAGACGCCCCCCTATTTTACCAAAAGCCTGTAGGCTTTCAGGTTTAGAACCTTTTGTAATTGATGAAAACTCGCTTTTTGTGAATATCGGTGAGCGTACTAACGTTACAGGTTCAAAACGTTTTGCACGTTTAATCTTAGAAGGACAATATGAAGAAGCTTTAAGTGTGGCACGCCAACAAGTTGAAAGTGGCGCACAAGTTATCGATATTAATATGGATGAAGGCATGCTTGATTCCCTTCAAGCAATGGAGCATTTCTTAAAACTCATTGCCTCTGAACCGGATATTTCTCGCGTACCTGTAATGATTGATTCTTCAAAATGGGAAGTCATTGAAATTGGTTTACGCTGCATTCAAGGTAAAGGCATTGTCAATTCAATCAGCCTTAAAGAAGGCGAAGAAGCGTTTATTCAAAAAGCACGTCGTATTATGGATTACGGCGCAGCAGCCGTTGTTATGGCATTTGATGAAAAAGGCCAGGCAGATACTTACGAGCGAAAAGCAAACATCTGTAAACGTTCTTATGATGTCTTAGTCGCTGCAGGTTTTCCTGCTGAAGATATTATCTTTGACGCCAATGTTTTTGCTATCGCAACAGGTATAGAAGAACATAATAACTATGCTGTTGATTTTATTAACGCATGCCGTTACATCAAAGAAAATCTACCTTTTGCTTTAACATCAGGCGGCGTCAGTAATGTTTCATTTTCGTTTCGAGGAAATGAACCTGTTCGTGAGGCAATACATGCCGTATTTCTTTACCATGCCATTCAAGCAGGGCTTAGAATGGGCATTGTTAATGCCGGCCAATTAGCGATCTATGAAGAAATCCCTCCCCTACTCAAAGAGCGTGTAGAAGATATTATTCTTAATGTCCGGTTAGAGGGAACAGAGCGCTTACTAGAAGTTGCCGAACAATATCGTAGCGGTGGCGGCAATGCACAAAAAACACAAGAAGATTTATCTTGGCGCACTTTACCTGTGGCCAAAAGATTAGAACATGCTCTCGTGAAAGGTGTTTCTACTTACATTCTTGAAGATACAGAAGAAGCGAGAAATTATTTTCCCCACCCTATTGAGGTTATTGAAGGGCCTTTAATGGATGGCATGAATCGCGTAGGCGATCTTTTTGGTTCAGGGAAAATGTTTCTACCACAGGTGGTAAAAAGTGCCCGCGTCATGAAACAATCCGTTGCTTATTTAATCCCTTTTATTGAAGCACTTAAAACAGGAAAAAAAGAAGCCAAAGGTAAAATTCTAATGGCGACAGTAAAAGGCGATGTGCATGATATTGGCAAAAACATTGTAGGAGTTGTGCTGCAATGCAATAACTTTGAAGTAATTGATTTAGGTGTCATGGTTTCGTGTGAAAAAATACTGAACGTCGCACGTGAACAACAAGTTGATATTATTGGTTTGAGTGGGCTTATTACACCTTCGCTAGATGAGATGGTACACGTTGCAAAAGAAATGCAAAAACAAAACTTTAATGTCCCCTTATTAATTGGCGGAGCGACAACATCCAAAGCCCACACCTCTATTAAAATAGAGCCCCAATATAAAAACGACATTACTGTTTATGTAACAGATGCTTCTCGCTGTGTGCCGGTTGTTTCTTCTTTATTAAATAAACAAGGGAAGGAAGCTTTTTGTCTTGAAAAAAGAGAAGAATATCGCATCGTGCGCGAAAGATATGCTAATCGTCGCCCAAAAAGTGAACAGTTAACTTTACGCCATGCCCAAGAAAATGCTTTTCGAGGAGATTGGTTAAATCACACGCCAATTTGCCCCACCTTTTTAGGTATTCAATCTTTTGTTGATTATCCTATTGCTGAATTAGTGCCTTATATTGATTGGACGCCTTTTTTTATTGCATGGGAATTAGCCGGAAAATATCCCAATATTCTGCAAGATGAAATTGTCGGCGAAGCGGCAAGAAACTTATTTAGCGATGCGCAAGAGATGTTAAAAAAAATCATTGATGAAAATTGGTTTAAACCAAAAGCCGTCATTGGTTTTTGGCCTGCCACGAGAAAACACACGGATGACATTGATGTTTTCCATGAAAATGACACCTCTAAACATATTGCAACATTGCATCATTTAAGACAGCAAAGCTTAAAACCAGATGATAAACCTAACTACTGCCTGGCTGATTTCATTGCCCCTGCAAAAGAAAATCAGGTTGATTATATCGGGGCGTTTGTTGTTACCACAGGGGGTGAAGTGGATGAAATTGCGAAAAAATTTGAAGCAGAGCAAGACGATTACAATGCAATTTTAGTTAAAGCACTCGGCGATCGTTTTGCTGAAGCATTAGCGGAGAGAATGCACGAAAGAGTGCGTAAAGAGTTTTGGGGCTATGCAAAAGATGAGCAGCTAGATAATGAAAAACTGATCAAAGAGCAATATAAGGGTATTCGCCCAGCACCTGGTTATCCGGCATGCCCAGAACATACCGAAAAATCAACACTCTTTAACTTGCTAGAGGCTGAAAAACATACAGGTGTTTTTCTTACAGAACACTTTGCGATGTGGCCGCCAGCATCTGTTAGTGGTTGGTATTTTTCTTATCCTGAAGCACGCTATTTTGGTTTAGGAAAAATTGAAAAAGATCAGGTTGCAAGTTACGCAGAAAGAAAGGGCTTATCGCTGGCAGAAGCTGAAAAATGGCTGTCACCATCGCTTAATTATGATAACTAGGGTGAACTTTAAGGTTAGAACTTACGCAGAATTGTTCCAGCAAGGCGTCCTGACGAAGACAGTACACGCTGTACGGCGAGGCAGGACAACAAAGCTGGGCGATTTTGCGTAAGTCCTAAAGGTTAATCAGCAAGTGGGAATTAACAATTGCTGAATAGCGCTTATTTCAGCCTCTGTATAATGTTTGCTATCTTTTATATTTCCCCAAACAACCTGCGGCCAGCAGCAGTCTATTTCTTTACGACCTAATACATGCAAATGCATCTGTGGCACAATATTGCCAATTGCCCCAAAATTCACTTTAGAACAGTGAAAAAAACTTTTCACAAAATCTGATACAAACGCACATTCCTTTAAAATATTAGTGCGCATCTGCTCATCTAAATCTAAAAAATCAGAAACACAGGCTTTATTCTCTACAAGGATAGGAACAAGAATAAACCAAGGAATCAAGGCATTTTTATTTAAAAGCACCAAACAATGGGTAAGATTTCCTAAGATATGACAATCTTGTGCTAAGACAGAATGAAGAATAAAAGATTGATTCATATCTTGCGCATTCCAAATTAAAAATATTTCTTATCACTTCTTATCTAGTAGGACGTGAGCTTCCGCCGAGCCTGTGTAACATCATTGGTGCATAGAATTCGTCATCCTCGCGAAGGCGGGGATCCAGTTTTTAAATATTAAAACCAGGACAAACTTTCTTCATATTTCACTTTCTTATTGAATAATAGGGTGCATTTTTAAGTAAAACCAGATTAAATCTGGATCCCCGCTTTCGCGA
>CAMAPQ010000070.1 GCA_945860125.1 Klebsiella pneumoniae | reverse complement strand
TATGATCGCTGAGATTCTCTATGACACTCTGTCATTTAAAGCGGAGCTGATAAATGCATCAAAATGAGTTCTGAATCATGAAAAATAGATCAAAAAATAAACAAAACAATAATGCTCACAAAAAATTTTGCCACTATGCGGAATGTCGGTAAAATGTTCATTTTGATTTGTAATTCGTGGGTTTTTACATTTAAGGTATTTATTGTTAATACACCTTTGCTTTTTACGAGATCAACTAACTTTACATATAAAGCGTTCATGCTTGTATAGCGCTGATTCGCTTCATGAACAATTTTAGTTATTTCCCCATTTTGCATGCTAGCTTGCGTTAATGTTTTTACCATGGCATCAAGGTATTCTTTTTGTATAACAAGCAGCGAGTTTTAAATGGTAATTTCATCACTATCTAGTATCGAGTGGACAGGAAAAAGGTGCTGTCCTTGAATATAAAAACGAAGATTATCAATGCGTGGCTGCACATAATCATAATATTCTTCTTCGCTAACATGTTCTTTTGTATAATACTCAAAAATTTCAGCGTGATTTTTTGATAATCGATCAAACTGCGAGATTAACCAATAAGACTTCCCCAGTTCATTGTGAATAACTTTATTGGCGTCTTGCGTAAATTTTTCAATATTATTAAGATTGGAAAATAGTTCAATTGCGCCAAATACAATATACATTAAAGGCAAAATCAGGACGCGCCGAGAAAAAGAAAGATTATTCCAAAGGTAAAGTATTTTACTTGAGGCAGACAAATGAAACAGCTCCTAAAGATTGGCGGGCAACAAAATTTTAGACCATATGCTAGGGTCTATTGCCCCCATGTGCTTAAACTGATTTTTTCCCTCAGGTAAAAAAATATGCATGGCGCCTTCTGGTTTAGGCCATATATTCACGGTTTCTTTTAAGTTGGTGGTGTGTGAAATAAGTATTGTATTAGTATGAGGGCTTGGTGGCGTTGTGATGATGAGACGTAATACCTCACTTTTTTTATCCCGCTCTTCTTTAGCAAGTGCTGACGCAAAATAAAGATCATTAGAGATGGCGGTATTGCCAAATGCTATTTCCCCTGTTTCCTTGCAACGACAATAAGGGCTACTTAAAACTTGGCTTATGGGAATATTTTTTTGTTTAAATACGGCGCCTATTGTTTTAGCTAAGGCTTTTCCTTCCTCGTTTAAATTTCTTTGTGTGAGGCAATCATCTAATATAACTTGCGCCTGATCTTGTTCTTGTTGATTAGTATTGGCATGGCGTAAATAAATGATATACCCGCCTGACTTTAGTTTCTCTAGCAAGGCTTCTGTTTCTTGCTCAGAAAGAAAGACGGTTTTCGATGATTGCTCTGTTGATGATTGCTCTATTGGCAGAGCGCCCGTTTTATTTTGTTCTTCAGCATGCACAAAAGACGTGAACAGCACGACTAATCCACAAAATAAGAGATTGATCAAAACAAAGGGGTTTTTTACAAGATGAATTTTCTGCATTTTTTATTCCTATAAACAAAAAGAACATCATCCTATCGCCAAACTAAAAGAGGATCGGGAAAGTTAGCTCTTTTAATCGTATTTTTAACAAGTTCAATTTCACCTTTGTCATCAAGGGGGCCAATTTGAACTTTATGAATTTCGCCTTTTTTTTGTGTTTCTGACTTAATTTCTAAAGGTACACTGACGAGTTGATTTAGCTTGGATACCATTTTTTGTGCCGAGCTTAAAACAGAAAAAGCCCCCATTTGTAAATAAGGTTTATCGTCTGTTTTTGCGGTTTCTGTTTTTGCTGTTATAGCCGTGTTTATAGATTTTTCAGCAATGGTTTTTGCTGGCTCAAGCATTGTCTGTTTCGATATTTGTTGCTTAGATATTAGTTTTTCAGTTGTTTTTTGTGCAGCGATTGGCTGTAAAAAAATAGGTTTAGATTTATGAGGTCGATTAAGGCTTGCAAATAATTTATGTTCTTTTGGAATTTCAGGCGGCAGAACGGTTTCCACACGGGCACGGGTTGTGCCTTTTTCAGCAAAACCTAATTTAACCGCAGCGGCATAAGATAAATCAATAATACGTCCCTCATGGAAAGGACCGCGATCATTCACTCTTAAAATGAGAGATTGATTATTATCAAGATTCGTTACTTTCACATAAGTCGGTAAAGGTAAGGTTTTATGTGCGGCCGAAATTTCATACATATCAAATGGTTCAAAGTTAGAGGTAGGTTTTCCCTGAAATTGCTTGCCATACCATGAAGCTAAACCTTCTTCTTTATAGTTTTCTGCGCTTTCTACCTGATAAGTTTCACCCAGTACAGTATAAGGTGAGTGATTGCCATATCTGCTTAAACGTTCAGGTTCGTTCGGTAAAATAACGGGTTTAGGCGGGTGTGGTAACGTAAACTTTGCAAGGCTATGGCGGCCGGAATTTTCTTTTTTACTTTTATCTTTGAGCGCATTGGCATCGTCTGATGAAAAGTGCATACAGCCTGAAATAAATAATACGAGCGAAAAAGAAATAAGGCCTACGTTCTTATGTAAAGTGTTTCCTGCGTGCGGTGAATGGTTTTTACGACCCATGCAAATAATCCTTAACTTAAAAAGAGTCAACCGAGCAGTAATATCAATTGCGCTTACGCAAAACTGCCCAGCAACGCTTTGCTAAGAGACTTTTGCGTAAGTTCTAATTAATGTAATTTTAGTGCTTTTTTTTATTTTTGCGCTGCTTTCTTTGCTTTAATCGCTTCGCTCAATTGGTAAACTGCCATTGCATATAATTTTGAATGATTGTATTCGGTAATCACAAAAAAATTATTCAGCCCCAACGCATAGTCTGTACCTAACGTATGTTCAAAAGAGAAGGGGCTGGCGAGGACTTCTTCTTTAATAGATTGAACAGGATAAATGCCATATTCTCTCAGCTGCTTTACAGAATATTGTGGTTTTAAACTTTGATTTAGTACGGTATTCAGTAAGGCTTGATCTGCATTGGGTCTTTTTTGGGCGCGAATAGAAATAGGTTTGCCAGTTTGCCAGCCATGATCTTTAAAGTAGTTAGCAACGGAACCAATGGCATCATTAGGATCGTTAATAATGTCTGTTTTATGATCATTATTAAAATCAACAGCCCATTTTCTATGGCTTGAGGGCATAAATTGGCCATAGCCCATGGCGCCTGCGTAGGACCCTTTAATAGATAAGGCATCCCAGTCTTGTTCTTTTTTAAGGAGTAAAAAATTTTCAAGTTCTTTAGTGAAAAATACTTCGCGTGCAGGAAAATAAAATGCAAGTGTTGCAAGTGCATCTAGTACGCGATAACTCCCTTTATTTTGACCGTAGCGTGTTTCAACACCAATGATTGCGACAATAATTTCAGCAGGCACGCCGTAGTTTTTTTCAGCTTTAGCTAAAGTAGCTGAATATTGCCGCCAAAACTGAATGCCATTATTAATATTTTTTTCGTGAATAAAAAGAGGGCGGTATTCTCCCCAGGTTTTAGTTTTTTCAGCTGGTTTTGACATGGCATCAATAATACTTTGCTTATATTCTATTAAGGAAAATAAGGCGTTTAATTCTTTTTCTGGAAAAGTATGGTTTTTAACCATGTTATTAATAAAGTTTTTTGTTTTAGGCTGATCTAAAAATACACCCTGATCTGTATTGCCTGCGCTTGTCGCGCTATAAGTGAATAAAGCTGAAAAAAAACAGAGTGATAAAATGAGGTTTTTTTTAAGTTTCTTCATGAAATTTTTTTCCGTAGTTTATCCGTAATTTTTTGTGAATCGTCATATACCCTGCGTACTTGAAGCCACGGCATTGTTGGCAGCGCTCATTCACCCCAATCAAATAGTCTTATCTATGCTCATGGGGTTCTCTCTCTTGCCGCCTCACCGTGATTCCAATTACTTTGGGTATATCAATGAATAATTATCAAGGAAGAACAGTCTATATCTTTGCAAGCAGTTTTCGGTGGCGATGAATTGACGTGAGTATGCCAAAACTTATATAGAAAGTCATTACCGATGTTCCGCCATACGTGAGAAGGGGTAACGGAACACCTACCACAGGTAAAATACCACTGACCATCCCCATGTTGACAAAAACATGAATAAAAAAATTAATTGAAATAGCGCCTGCAATCAGTTTTGTGAAAACAGATTGGGCTTCCAGTGCAATAAAAAAACTTCTGAAAAAAATGATTAAATAAAGTGCTATTAATAAACACATGCCGATAAATCCCCACTCTTCAGCAAAAACAGCGACAATAAAATCCGTATGACTTTCAGGTAGAAAATCAAGGTGTGATTGCGTACCGTGCAACCACCCTTTTCCAGATAGCCCCCCTGAGCCAATGGCAATTTTTGATTGGATAATATTCCAGCCTGTCCCTAAAGGATCTTGTTCAGGATTTAAAAAAGTAAAGATTCTGTTTCTTTGATAGTCGTGTAGTAAAAAATTCCAGGCTGCCCAAGCGATAGGGGAAAATGCCGTAATACCGATTATTATCCATTTATAAGATAATCCTGATAAAAAAAGTACCGCTAAGCCTGATGCGGTAACGAGTACGGCAGTACCTAGATCAGGCTGTTTTGCAATAAGTAGTACCGGTATAAAAAGAAAAATAAGGCTGAGCAAAATATCAATCAGTTTCGGCGGTAAGGCACGGTAGTGTAGGAAAAAAGCGAGCATTAAGGGGGAGGTTATTTTAATGATTTCTGATGGTTGAAAGCGGGGTAAGCCAGGTAAATTTAGCCAACGTTGCGCACCTTTTGCATCGTGTCCCTTTAGAAGTACTGCAATAAGAAGAAGAATACTTAAGACATAGACGCTAGGTGTCCAACGTCTAATAGTATGGGGTGTGATTTGTCCTATGGTAAAACACAGTGTTAGCCCTAATAAAACATGAATAAATTGTCTTTTAACTAACTGAATATCTTGGTTGCTCGCACTGTATAAAACGATCAGCCCTATTAAAGATAATAAGAGTGCACAGAAGGTTAAAATAGGATCGAGCGATAAAGAAAAAAAACGTTCTTTTCTCATAAAGGTAGGCGTCATGGTGTATTCAACTTCAGCGTGTCTAATAGATAAGCATCCATCACTTTTTTCGCAATGGGTGCGGCAACAGAACCACCATGCCCGCCATTTTCAATAATAACGGCAACCGCAATGGCAGGGTTTTCAACGGGGGCAAATACTATAAACAAAGCATGATCTCGAAAGCGAGGATCCACTTGTGACTCATTATATTTCTCCCCTTGTTTGATTCCAAATACTTGAGCCGTGCCTGTTTTACCTGCCATGGTATAGCGTGCACCTAAGGCAAGTTTTGAGGCTGTGCCTCGGTTTGAATGAATAACGTCTGTCATTGCCTGAATCATTTTGTCCCAGTCGTTAGGATCGCGCAGTATGATATTTTTTTGTGTCGTGCGTGGTAGTGGCTCTGAATCATTTATTTTATGAACAAAACGTGGGATGACATGAGCGCCTTTGTTAGCAAGTATTGCCGTCGCAACAGCGAGCTGCAGCGGCGTTGCCAGGGTATAGCCTTGGCCAATGGCTGTAATCAAGGTTTCGCCTGGAAACCAAGGCTGTTTTTTAGCGCGCTTTTTCCACTCTCTGGTAGGATATAGCCCTCTGCTTTCATAGGGTAGGTCAACGTGTGTGAGCCTGCCTAACTGAAAGGGTTTTAGAAATTCTGCCATTTTATCTATTTTTAGCCTATTGGATAAATCATAGAAATAAGTATCGCAAGATTGAATAATGGCTGTTTCAAGATTAACGATGCCATGCCCGCCTTTTTTCCAGTCACGATAACGATGACGATCTGCCTCTAAGCTAAAAAAGCCAGGATCACTTATTTTTCTTTCCCATGAAGTGGCTTCAAAATGTAATCCTGCTAATCCCATAAACGGTTTAATGGTAGAGCCGGGAGGATATTGGCCATTAATGATGCGATTAAATAAAGGGCGATCAATATTTTGATTAAGTTCCTTGTAACGTAGTGAATCAATTCCTCTTACGAAAAGATTGGCATCAAAGGAGGGTACGCTGACAGCAGCAATAATGCCGCCTGTTTTAGGATCAAGGGCAACAAGGGCGCCACGTAATCCTTTTAAAGCCTCTTCTGCTACCTGCTGAGTGTGTAAATCAAGAAAGAGTTGAAGGTTTGCCCCAGGCAGAGGCGACGTTCTTTCCAATGTATTTAATATTCGCCCTCGCGCATTGGTTTCAACTTTTTCAAAACCTACCTGGCCATGCAATGTTTTTTCATAGTATTTTTCAATGCCCATTTTGCCGATATAACTTGTTCCTAGATAATTCACTTCATCAATTTCATTCAACTCTTTTTCATTGATGCGCCCGACGTAACCCAATGTATGGGCCGTTGATTCTGGGAATGGATAGGAACGAACAAGCTCTGCTTCTATTTTCAGTTCAGGATAACGATATAAATCAACAGAAACTTTGGCTATTTGTTGTTCTGTTAAACGATAAGTGAGGGGTATTGCCTCGTAGGGTCTGCGTTTTAATAAAAGGCGTTTATTAAACTGATGAATATCGTCTTTTGACAGCCCAATGAGTGTTTCAAGATCCAGCAAGGTTTGCTTCAAATTGACGGAGAGTTCTTTAACGATAGAGAGATAAAAAAGGGGTGTATTGTCAGCAAGCAATACGCCATTTCGGTCAAAGATAAGCCCTCTAGGAGGTCTTATTGGTTGTAGTTTGATGCGGTTTGAATCAGCTTGTGCATGGAAGTTAGCATGCCCTTTAATTTGTAATTGATACAAGTGAATAAGCAAAATGAATGCGAGCACAGCGATAAAGCATGCAGAGATAGTGGCGCGATGCGCAAAGATTTTATCTTCGGCTTTGTGGTCTTTAAAAAAAGATTGAGTCACGGCATAAAAAACTAAGGTTTCTGTTTTGAATCTTCTCTTACAAAGTCTTCAATTGAAGCACATAATTTTTGGAGTTCAACATTTAATTCATTAATTTGTAGCTGAATTTCATCAATAGCATTATTTTCGGCAATGGCATTTTCAATTTTTTCTGAAAGATGTTCAACGTTACTTGCAGAAATAGTTGCGGCACAACCTTTTACAGAGTGAGCAATTCTTTTGGCAGATTTAAAATCATTTTGGTGTAAAGAGGTTGCAATCAGCTGTGATGCGTATTGATACTCGCGACAAAACATCACTAAGATTTTATCTAGCAGCTCTTTTTTTCCTGCTGCCAGCTCAAGTGCTTTAATAGGATTAAAGACATCATTGTAGGGCTGGACTAAGGGGGGCGCGCTATTCAATATGTCACTTGTTTTGCTGTCTTTATCTATCTGTATGGAAGATATTTGTATAGAAGATATTGGTATGCAATCAGTTTCTTTAAGTGCATTGTCAATGGTTTTCTTAAGTAGTGGTGCAGATATGGGTTTAAATAGAACAGCCGCCATGCCTAAAGCAAGGCAATCATTTTTGCAATCCTGCTTCGTGTTAGCGGCCACTGCAATAATAGGAATGTGGGCGAGTTTTAGATCGTTTTTTATTTGTCTTGTGGCCTCTAACCCGCCCATTATCGGCATTTGTAGATCCATTAAAATGCAGTCAAATTTACTATCCAAGGTAAGGCGCTCTAATGCTTCTTTACCGTTTCCAGCTGTAGCGCTAAAAGCTTGCCAGTCATCTAGCAATTCAAGCATGAGTTCTAGGTTCAAAAGACTGTCATCAACAACTAAGATACGTTTTCCCTTCAAGGAGAGGTCATTTTCCTCTGGCAATTCATCTACTAATAAACGCTCATTGCTTTTAACGATTTCAGAAAAAATTTCAATGAGTCTGCTTTGTTTTGCTGGCAATTCAAAAAAATAGGATTTATTAGTGAATTTGGCTAACTCTTTAGGTGGTTTTCCTTTGCTTTCTGCCCGAGAAAAAGAATCCAATAAAATAAGTACACTTTTACCAAGAATGATTTCATGCTCTTTAATAAGGTCTGCACACAATAGGAGGCTGGTTTCTTCTTCATCAATGATAAAAGCAGGTGTTTTTGAATAAGGGGTAAACGTAATATTTTGTTTTATTGTATTTGAATCTAACCACTCAACATTTATTCCATAGGGCGATAAAGCTTGTTTAAAGTAATTAAAGGTGAACTCATTGGTTGAAATAACAATCACGCGCAATAGTTTTAATAGCTGATTTTGGTAAGTGTACTGCTGTGCTGCATCACAATTAAAGCGGAGGATAAACTCGCATTTCATTCGTTTGGGGGTGGGTTGTGAAAACTCAATTTCCCCCCCTAATAGATCAATTAAGCGTAAGCATAAATTTAAACTTAAATGTGATTGAAATCCTAATCGACCATTATCTGTTAATGTTTTTAGCTTTTGTTGAGTATTTAAAGCCTCGCTTGCAAAGGCTTGTTCGCTGGCAATTTCAACGGTTGTTTTAAGGGCAACTTTAAGTCCTGTTTTATTAATAACTTCAGTTGAAATAAAGAAATGGCCTGAATTGCACAAGTTAACAAAGTGATTGACAACATTAATGAGGATTTGTTTTAACCGTGTTGCATCGCCTTTTAAAGGTGTAATGACATCTGGGCTAAAAATAATCCACAGTTTGACATCTTTAGATCTGATTTGATGTGAGAATAAGTCAGTGAGTGATTCATACTGTTCTCTAGGATCAAAATTTTGTTCTTTTAGTTTAAAGCTTTTGTTTTCTATGGCAGAAAGATCACGTAAGTCATTAACAGTATCCATAAGTACTAAAGTTGAAACGTTTATCTTCTCTAAATATTTTACGTTTTGACCTTCAGTTAAATTTTTAGAGAGTAACGTACAAAAGCCAATAATTGCTTGAATGGGCATTCTCATTTCGCTTGTAAGCATTTCAAGAAATTGATAGGTTTTTCTTACTTTTTCATTAGCTGATGCGGTGTCTTCTTTTTCCTCAATATTTTCAATTTGTTCGTGTTTAATGGGTTCAACTATTTTCTTAATGCTGAGTATTTTCAACTCTTCTGCTGTAAGTTGTAAGTTGTTTGATAGCTGATTTATTTCATGAATAAACCCTTTTCTAATTCTAAAATAAAGAAGAAAACCACCCGTTAAAAGTGAAAATAAGCTGCATAGAAAAGTAGATAAAGCGATTTTTCTTGCAATTATTTTTGGTTTTTCCAGATTCCATACCATAACAATATAGCCTCTAATGGGGGCTTTTTCGTGTTTTTGTAGTGAGAATAAAGCATACATTGCCTCACCGATTATTTTGGTTTCGTATTTTGGATGCTGAAGCTTAGTGTTTCGTACCTTGTCATTATCATTGGCGATATAGTCTTCAAGATATTTATACATAGGATAAATAAGCTGATTGCTTAAAAATCGTGTCATCTGTGTTGCACCGTTCGCATTGCCAACCATAAAACCAATCAGGTCTTCTTGAGTTTCTGGCTCTGGCAGCGCTTTGGATATATTTTGCCAGTACTTTTCTTCATGAAGATGATCAGTCAAAAATTTTTCCATTTGACTGCCATAGAGTGCTTTTGACTGCTCATGAAAAGGAAGGAAAACTTGATAACTTATAATGTTAGCAATGGAGGCAACGATTAAAGAGATAACGAGTGAGGCAATAATAATCAAAGCAGGGGTGCGATTTTTTAGTTCATTTAAACCCGACTCTGATTGTGTATCCAAGCTGATTACACCTGAAAAAAAGGATGTATATGAATTATTTTTTTTGAGTAAGTCCTATTTTTAATAGGGTTAGGACTTACGCAAAATCGCCCAGCTTTGTTGTCCTGCCCTGCCGTACAATTTGTACTGTCTTTATCGTGACGCCTTGCTGGAACAATTTTGAGTAAGTCCTAAGGGTATTACCTTATTAGCATAGGCGAGGCATATTAAAAAAGCAAAAGTGTAATTGCCTGGAGGTGTTTTTAGATGATTATTTAATAGGACTTACGCAAAATCGCCCAGCTTCGTTGTCACGCTTCGCCGTACGATTTGTACTGTCTTCATCGTGACGCCTTGCTGGAACAATTCTGCGTAAGTCCTATTTAAATCTAAAATGATGGTTTATTAGTTTATGGTTCCGGTGTGCCTGTATCTTCTAAGCCTAGACTCAGTTCTTCTCTCGCTGCAGCTGCGAGTGCTTGATACTTTATCCTGAAAGCATCGATATGTTCTTGTTCAAGTTCTTCAAGATCAAGCAAAGCATTATGGGCGCCTTTTGTGGCGCGAATTAACTCATCAAGTTTCACTTGAATCGCTTCAGTATCACGATTTTGTGTGTTTTGAATCAGAAAAACCATCAGAAAAGTAACGATAGTCGTCCCTGTGTTAATCGCTAATTGCCATGTATCGCTAAAATTGAAAAGAGGGCCTGTAATAATCCATGAGGCAATAATAGCGACGGCGAGTGTAAACACTCTAGGGCGACCACAAAAATGCGCTGCACTTTTTGCAAAACGAGAATACCAAGAATTAACTTGCACACAGACCTCGTATTATAAAATAGAAAAAAAGTATTGTTTAGCATACTTACGTCGTAGCTTCATGATGACTCATTTTTGAGCAAAGTTATGATTTTGATGATTCACTTAGAGGCAACTTTTTTAGAGGCCATAAATATTTTTTTATACAACATTTATAACGTGCGTTAATTTTATATAAAAGTGTTATTCAATCGCCTAATATACCCTTCGTACTTGAAAGCAAGGCATTGTTGGCTGCGCTCATTCACCCCAATCACATCGTTTATCTATGCTCATGGGGTTCATTTGCTTGCCGCCTCACCATGATTCCAATTACTTTGGGTATAGAATAAATAAAAAATTCTGGCATGGCGAATGCTATCGCAAATTTAATTTTTATAAGGTTAATTTTTTTCATCTGTTTTTATAGGAAGAATATCAATGCTAACTGCGGCAAAACACTCGGCTGAATCAACAGGCCGTACATTTTCAACACTTGCTAATAAAAGTTCTCTTTCTTATGCTGATAAATTATCGCGGCTCATGCCTTGCGCTGCTTCTTTTTCACGAATAGGCCGCAGTGCTTTACCTATGTCATCAAAAGCAACAGTCACAAATCTTGTGGATGTTTTACGTTCTTGGGGTGATCGTGATGATGAGACTTTATCTATTGCAGCGAAGCGTATTTTACAGCTACCGAAGCGATTATCTGATCTTAATATGAAAGTGGATAATATTAAAATTGACGAAGTGTTAACAAATCCGATCACGCAAGCCACCTCTGTGCGTAATCTATCGCTTCACTTTTCTAATCATTTACCCCATGTCACGATCTATGATCCTCATAACACTGAGCATCATAGCCTCTCTAAACGGATTGTAACCTATGCGATTACAAACCTTGATGATCATAAAGTGGCTAATGTTGTACGAGTTTCTTTTCCTGTATCAGGCGCAATTACAAAGGGTGGTATTCGTGTTCTACCTTATGAAGGTCCTGGAAATGAAACGAGTCATAGCATGATTGAGTTGGAGGAGGGTGCCGCACAACTTGCTCAGGGAATGAAAGAAAAAATCAGCTGCGTGGGTTTAGATCAACTGACAGATAATGGGCTTGGTTTTAAGCTTTCAGGTGGTAAAACGGAAGTTAGTATGCCTTTTCACTGGGAGGGTTTAGAAGCGAAACAAGCGCTCTTTGCTGCAAAAGGATTGATTGCTGCAACAACATTACCGTTAGGTATTTATGATACGCCAGCACCTGATATGCGATCAGGTCCAGCAGAAATGGATGCTTATTGCCAAGCTTTGAAAGAGGCAGGCGTTAAGCATCCTGGTTTTTGGATTACAGGTAAAGGTACGCAAGGCGCACATCCTCTTCGTCCACAAGCAACAGGTGAAGGTGTTGCAGAGATTCTTAGGCAAACATTAAAAATGGAAGGCGCTCCGTTTTCAATCCATGAGGCAAAAATTGCCGTTCAAGGGGCAGGTAATGTCGGCGAATATACGATGAAGAGTTTAGTGGAGAATGATGGCGCTAAAATTGTTGTCATGAGTGATGTGGGCGGTGCGCTGAGCTTAGAAACTGGTTTTAATCAATCTAATCTTAGCGATGCCATGAAAGTTATTAAAGGACAGCTTAGCCTGTTTGATTTTAATGCAAGGCATCATACCGATGCGAAATTATATGATCACGATAATATTTGGAAATTAGGGGCGAATACCTTTATTCCTGCGGCTAATAAGAACTCAGTTGATTTGCAAGCACTTATGCTAGCCTCGCAAACGACGCCTGTTGTTATCGTTTGTGGTGCAAATAATGCGCTTTCTGAAGAAACGATTCATCAGCTAGACTCCGCTTCTTTTCCTCATGGTGTTTATATTGTGCCGCCAGAAATAGCAAATCCAGGTGGGGTGGCAGGCAGTGCGCTAGAAATGGATTCAAGTCGTCTGGGCATTGATTGGCATAGCCCTGTGGGAAAGGAAAGGCAAACTTCCGATAAACAAGCGCTTCAGAATATGATGAAAAATATGTTTAAGAAAATAATGGGCACTCATATTTCTGCGGTGGAGAAAGGGCGGGGCTATGTGGCACGTAATACTTTTGTTGAGGCTTCCTCAAAAGAGCCTTTGGTGACGAATCCCTCTCTTAAAAAGCCTGATTATTTAGCGCTTGATTTATCCTCATTGACTTAGTTATTTGCGTCTTATCATCTGGCGGCTTATGAAAAAGGCGTATTTATATACGCCTTTTTTAATGATTCTTTGAGGTTAAATTGATGTTGTTTTGCAAGAGGCGTTTTGCGTAAGTCCTCTTGATTAAGTTTTGAGCTTTTCTTTCCAATAAGGTAAGTGATCACCCCTGATAGATTGAGGCGCGAGGCTGACTATAGGTCAGCCACACCGTTTTTAAATTGTTGCGGGACTAAATTGGGATTGCCAAGGCGGGTGGTTCAATGTTGTTTTAATTGATGCATATAATCGGTCAAAGTAACT
>CAMAPQ010000069.1 GCA_945860125.1 Klebsiella pneumoniae | reverse complement strand
ACAAACTAACTTGATCGGCGGTATGTCAAACACTTGCCGCTTAACATAATCAGCACACTCAACCTCTTTTAAATCTTCTCCACAAATACACTGTGTCAGTGAGTGATGTACCGTTACATCCGGATGGGTAGACATTTTTAACGTGTGGCATTTTCTTTTTTTAAAACAACAATCTCTAAATCGAGACGCACAACCTCTCGGCGAAGAAAAAGATTATCTGTTTCTAGCCGGTTCAGTCGATCCATAATTCCATCAGGTGTGATTGATTCCATCACTTCCTTATACACTATTTTTGGGCGGCTGGGGAGTTACCTTTATCCTGAGAAATAAGCTATGATCAAAATCGTTAATCATTCATCTGCGTAAGTTCTAAGACACATCAAAAAGGAAATACTGTAATGTCTCACTCTATGTACCGTACATCGATACCTGTTTTAATTCATATGCTTAAAAATCTTGGCGGCCTTGTTGAAAAAGCTGCGGCACATGCTGAAATAAAAAATATTGAGCCTAGCGTTTTAATGAATGGCCGGCTTTTTCCTGATATGTGGTCTTTTTCTAAGCAAGTACAGGTTGCAACAGACATGGCTAAAGGATGCGCTGCCCGTCTTTCCGGCACAGAACCACCTAAATATGAAGATAATGAAATAACCTTTCCAGAGCTTATGCTACGCGTTAATAAAACCATCGATTTTTTAAACACTTTTAAACCTGAACAAATTGATCACTCAGAAGATAAAAGTATTCAGCTAAAGATGAAACATATAGAGCTTAATTTCACAGGCATTGATTATCTCAATCATTTTGTTTTACCCAACTTTTATTTTCACTTTACGACAGCGTATAACATTTTAAGACATGCAGGCGTTGAGCTAGGAAAACAAGATTTCCTAGGAAAACGTGAAGGTTAGCAATACAGAAAATATGCCTTGCTTTTAATATCTAAGAACTAGATTCCCACCTACGCGGGAATGACGGAAATGAAATTTCCTAGACTTCTTATACTAGGACTTACGCAGAATTGTTCCAGCAAGACGTCCTGACGAAGACAGTACACGCTGTACGATGAGGCAGGACAACAAATCTGGGCAATTTTGCGTAAGTCCTACATACTTAAAAAAGATTACCTCTGCTTATTTTCAATAAAACAATTAACATTAAATAGCAAAGCCAAAACCGCATGTTAAAATGAGTATTTATTCTTAAGCATTTACGATCAATAAAAAATCACTACCATCATGCTATACCCAAAGTAATTGGAATTAGCACATAAGCTTTGTTAATTTTATGACGAGCTTTATTAAAAAGGAGTTAATTTAATATCTATGACAACCCAAGCGCCCCTTTCTTCTTTCTATTTCTTTAAAACAGGCTCTTTCTTTAAAGCAGGCTCTATGTCCTATAAAACATTAAAACTAGGTTTAACCTTATTGCTCGCCTGCACGTGGGCAAACGCGCAAGCAGAAGTTATGATTCCTACAGCACCTGTTATTGCTGCAAAGGGGTATATCTTAATGGATGCTCATACCGGCAAAGTCCTTATTGAACAAAGCGCAGATGAGAAATTAGACCCCGCCAGCTTAACTAAAATCATGACAGATTATGTTATTGCCAATGCGCTGAGTGAAGGCAAAATTAAACTGATAGATCAAGTGCCTATTAGCGCAAAAGCTTGGAAAACAGGCGGCTCAAAAATGTTTGTTAAAGTAAACAGCATGGTGAGTGTCGATGAATTAATGCATGGAATTGTGATTCAATCAGGCAATGATGCCAGTGTTGCAATGGCAGAATATATTGCCGGTAGTGAAGAAGCTTTTGCTGACCTTATGAATCTACATGCTAAAAAAATAGGCATGACTCACACTCACTTTTCAAACTCAACAGGGCTACCAATAGAAAACCATTATACAACCGCGCGTGATCTTGCACTGCTAAGCAAACAGTTAATTCACCAATTTCCGCAAAACTATAAGCTCTATAGTCAAAAAGAGTTTCTTTACAATAATATTAAACAGCCTAATCGTAACCTATTACTGTACAGGGACCCCAGCGTAGATGGTATCAAAACAGGTTACACTGAAGAAGCAGGCTATTGTTTAGTTGCTTCCTCAGAGCAAAATACCATGCGGCTGATTTCAGTGGTAATGGGCACTAAAAGCCCTGAAGCACGCGCAACAGAAAGTTTAAAACTGCTCACTTATGGCTTTCGTTTTTATGAAACCTTTGATGCTTATCCACCAGGACAACCTATTACACAAGCTGCCGTTTGGCATGCTGCACAAAAAACAATTAATCTAGGCGCAAAAGAAAGCGCATGGATCACATTACCTCGCGGCATGAAAGATCAAGTGAAGGCAGACTTTAAAATAAACGCCGAAATTAAAGCACCGATTAAACCTGGGCAGGTATTTGGCTCTTTGAGTATTAAGCTAGGTACAGAGGAACTTAAAGTCGTCGATTTAGTCTCTCTTGAAGAGATTCCTTCAGGTCCTGTCTTGACTCAGGCATGGCATTGGCTGTATCTATCTGTTCAGAAATGGCTTAACTAAATAGGGGTATTCGTAGACACGCATGAAAAATAAGCAGGTTTTTTTAAATGGTGAATTCTTACCAATTCGGGAAGCAAAAGTTTCTGTATTAGATCGTGGCTTTCTGTTTGGTGATGGCGTTTATGAGGTCATTCCTGCTTATGGACGGAAATTATTTTGCTTTTCTGAACATATGCAAAGGTTCGATGAAAGTTTAGCGGCGATTCGCCTATCCTCGCCTTATTCTCACTCACAATTACAGGAGATTTTTGAGCGCCTTATTGAATCGAGTGAAGAAGAAAATCAATATCTGTATTGCCAAATTACACGTGGCGCCGCTGAAAATCGTGATCATACTTTCCCAAAAGATGTTACACCGAGCGTTTTTGCCATGTCCTCCCCATTCAAAACACCTTATCCTGAAGACTATGAAAAGATAGGCGGCATTCAGTGCATTACTTACCCTGATAACCGCTGGTTAAGATGCGATATCAAAGCTATTTGTTTATTAGCAAATATTCTTGCTAGACAAACAGCGGTAGATGAAGGTATGAGCGAAAGTATTTTTATACGCGATGGCTTTGTAACTGAAGGCGCTGCAACAAATTTATTTATCGTGAAAGACGGCAGTGTGATTACACCTGCTAAAAACCATCTTATTCTTGGCGGTATTACCCGTAATCTTGTTGTGCAGTTACTGCACACCCATCACATAACGGTAGAAGAAAAAGACATTACAGTTGAAGCATTTGAATGCGCTGATGAGGTATGGCTGACAAGCTCAACGAAAGAGATTATGCCCGTTACACGCGTTGATAAAAAACTGGTAGGAAATGGAAATATTGGCCCACTGTGGACACAAGCTTCTCGTTGGTTCAAACAGTTTATCTTGGGAACAACAGTGGTGGAGCCATTATGAATATAAAATCATTGCATCCCAATGAACAGAATAGTGCGGCAATTGATCATCAACCTGTGCTTGAAACGAATCCCAATGCGCTTAATGAGGCGCTTTGGGTTTTTCCTATGTCATGCACGTTAAAAATATTAGGCTTGAGTCATTATTCAATTGAAGAAATTGCAAAAAAAATCTTAAGTGAACAAGCGGTTTCATTTGAGTCTCACTCTATTTTTGCGAAGTGGAGTAAAAATAATAAATATATCTCTGTGAATATTCGGGTGTGCTTTACTTCTAGCCTTCAAGTAACAAATGTTTATGGCTCACTAAAAGCACATGAAGGCATTTGCTATGCCCTCTGATTTTATGCCAACCGATGGAATTATTCCCTCAGAAGAGCTGATTGTGAGAATGCTAGGGTTACAACCTTATCTTTCTACCTGGGAAAATATGAAAGCTTTTGTTGAGCAAAAAACGATTAATCAGGACTTATCTCATAATCAAGATGAAGTATGGCTTTTAGAGCACCCCCCTGTTTTTACATTAGGCCAAGCAGCACTCACAGAGCATCTATTAAATCCAAAAGATATTCCCATTATCCAAGTAGATCGAGGCGGCCAAGTAACCTATCACGGGCCAGGCCAACTTATTGGTTATGTTTTTATTGATATTTACCAAAAAAAATGGGGGCCAAAACGACTAGTTGAAAAGATCGAAGAAATTATTATTGATCTTCTATACAGTTACGGCTTGCTAGCAGAAATTAATCCTGCACGGCCTGGTGTTTATATTAAAACCATGAAAATTGCCTCAATTGGCCTGAGAATTCGTAAAGGCTGTTCTTATCATGGTTTTGCTTTGAATGTAAAAATGGATATGGAGCCTTTTTCTCGTATTAACCCTTGCGGTTATAAAGAAGCAAGCATGACTCAACTGTGTCAGTATCTTCCTGATATTTCAATGAGCGAAGTATGTGATAAATTAATTACCCCAATTCAACACACACTGCAATTTAAAAAAATTCGCCTACTTGACACTCCTTGGCAAAAAACCTCTTGATATACCCAAAGTACTTGGAATCACGGGGAGGCGGCAAGCAAGTGAACCCCATGAGCATAGATAAACTATGTGATTGGGGTGAATGAGAGCTGCCAACAATGCCGTGTTTTCAAGTACGAAGGGTATAAATGAGAACCTATAAATTGAGGCACACAAGTTAAAGCACTTATGACACATGATACGACACACGACACACAAAAAAACGCTTCAAATTTAAATGAAAGCTTATCAAATACAATACGGCGATCCAAACCCATTTCAGGTGAAAAACTCAGAGGGGAGCGAAAAGTAGAGCGTATTCCCATAAAAGTTATTCCAACTGAAACGTTGCTTAAAAAGCCAGACTGGATTCGTGTAAAAATTCCTGCTAACGGTGAAGTTACACGAATAAAAAATCTCTTGCGTGAACAAAAATTACATACAGTTTGTGAAGAAGCGGCTTGCCCTAATTTATCTGAATGTTTTAGTAAGGGCACCGCAACTTTTATGATTATGGGCGCCATTTGTACAAGGCGCTGTCCTTTTTGTGATGTTGCGCATGGTAAACCATTAGCGTTAGACCAAGAGGAACCACGACACTTAGCTGAAACTATTCAGGCGCTGAAATTGAAGTATGTTGTGATCACCTCTGTTGATAGGGATGACTTAAAAGACAGTGGCGCTAAGCACTTTGTTGACTGTATTCAAGCTGTGCGTGAAATGAATCCTGAAATTAAAATTGAAGTATTGGTGCCTGATTTTAGGGGAAGAAAAGAAGTTGCCTTGGCTATTTTTAACCATGCCTTACCTGATGTTTTTAATCACAATATTGAAACGGTTCCCAGATTATATAAAGCGGCAAGACCTGGCAGTGACTTTCTTTATTCATTGTTACTTTTGAAAGAGTTTAAAGAGCACTATCCCCACATACCGACAAAGTCTGGCTTAATGGTAGGCTTAGGTGAAACAAATGAAGAGTTAATTGACGTGTTGGTGCAACTACGCGCCCATAAAGTTGATATGGTAACCATTGGGCAATATCTGCAACCAAGTAAAGCCCACTTTCCCGTGCAGCGTTTTGTAACCCCTGAGGAATTTAATCACTTTACAAAGATTGCAATTTCTTTAGGATTTGCTAATGTGGCGTCCGCACCGATGGTGCGCTCATCGTATCACGCAGATCAACAAGCCCATGGAGTATCTCTAAATTGAACGTGACGATTCCCACCTGGCTCGAACCTGCAATCTCTTTTCTAAAAGCCCATATGCTGCTTTCTCCTATTGCTATTGCAGTGGCTGCTTTTATAGAGTCTTTTGCTTTTATTGGTATTTTAACACCTGGCACCGTAATTTTGCCTGCCCTTGGTTTTGTAGCAGGTACACTAGCGATACCCATGCCGATTGTATTCTTTTGCTGTTATATCGGTGCGTTTGTAGGAGATACCTCAAGTTACTTTTTAGGACGTTACTGCAAAGAACCCATTCTTGCTATTTCATTAGTTAAGAAATACCAGCATTTTATTTTAGATGCTGAAAAATATTTTCAAAAATGGGGAATTTTAAGTTTAGCTTTGGGACGTTTTATAGGCCCTTTACGGCCTATTCTGCCTTTTTTAGCAGGCTCATTTAAAGTATCGTTAAAGCTTTTCCTTTTGCTTAATGCATTAACCGCTATTGGTTGGACTATTTTATATTGCATGCTTGGCTTTTATGCTGGCGCTGCCACTTTAGGTGTTGCGCATTAGTTGGTTGGCTTAAAATTAGTTTAAAAAACGTCAGGAAAAAAAATGCTTTCTTTGACTAAAAAACCATCTTCTACCTTTTGGTCTGTTTTATTACTGCTTGCACTTTTTACGCCCTTATACTATTACACGCTATACCCTGAAATAGGGGGCAGAATTAATTTTGGCGATTCAGCAAAATGGCAATTTTTATGGGCAATTGGCGGCACACCTCACTCCCCCGGCTATCCTCTATTTTTATTATTGACTACTTTATTTGGTAAAACGCTCCTCTTTCTTGAGCCGCCGTTACGCATTATGTTACTCGTGATGCTATCAGGCTTAGGCGCAATTGTTATCACCTATTTTGTCTCTAAAGAACTTATTAGCGGGCGTATAAAACAACTTATTCCTCCTCTTTTATTTGGTTCTAGCATTACATTTTGGGGCCAGTCAACAGAAGCAGAAGTATATAGCCTCAATGCTTTATTTATTGCTTTAGTAAGCTTATTGTTTATTCGTTATTCAAAACATAAAGAAAGAAAATATTTATTGTGGGGTAGTTTTGTTTATGCCATAAGTTTTGGCAATCACTTAACGATGATTGCTCTACTACCAGGCATTATTTATCTTGTTTTTGTAACAAACTGGCGGGAATATATTCGCCCTAAAACAATCGGTTTAATTTTTCTTTTTATTGCAATTGGTTTTTCTCAATATTTTTATTTGTTATATCTATCTCACCAAGGCGCACCAAATCTTGAATATATTGGTGAAAATGCCACACTTTCACATTGGTTTGATTATATTACAGCAAAGCAATGGTCTAATGAGCTTGCAGGCTATAACTTATCTGAATTTTTCATTTTATCGCTGCCCTTTTTCATTCAAAAATCAATTGAAAATTTAGGCATTATAGGTCTTCTTTTAGGCTTGCATGGTCTCTTACTCATTTGTTATCGACAAAAATTTGCACATCAAACAGCGCTTAATTTCTTAGCCTTGATGTGCATCACACAGATGATTTACTGCTTGTCTTATCGCATTCCCGATATTGAAGTTTACTTTATTCCCATTTATTTATTTTTATCTTTTTTTATTGCCATTTTTATTAATAGCCTTCACTCAAAATGGTTACAGCATAGTTTAACGTTAGCCATGCTAAGCATGATTACTTTTAATTTAACCGATAATATGCAATCACTTAAAGAAGAAAGTAACACCCGAACGGGTGAGTTTAAATATCTTTTTCCCAATCTGCCCGATAAAGCCACACTTTATATTCCTGAGTTTCAGGGGCGTTATGGTTATAGCTATATGATGATAATGAAATATTATCAATACGTTGCCAGAAAAGATAAACAGATTAATGTTGTCGCAAAAATTCCTGAAAAAAGCACGTTTTATCTTTATGCTTTTGATCGTTTTCGCTTAGATACGATACCAAATGTTACTTTTCAAACACATAAGCCAGGCTTAAATCCTGCCTCTATTATTGAAGAAAACAAAAATAAAACAATCATTTTTGCAGCAAAAGGCGAAGCCTCTAATGGCTTAACATACGATATGATTCAGCGCCTTAAATTATTAGGTTTAAATATTGATCGCTTACAGTTTCAAGGCTCTTATGCTGTGGTGATTGATCAAGGAAACGTTATTTCTGAACAGATTAATAATGAGGGCGCGGTAAAATTACCTTTGGAAAATCTTACTTCACTGGGTATTACTCAAGTAACAAGCCAAGGTTTATTATTTGGAAATGAAGCGCGCATTGAAATTGCGGGTAAAAACTATTCGCCTGATGAACGAGGGCTTAATATTGTTATTTTTGACCCACAGCATAAAACAGAAACGCAAGCGATGAGCTTAGATACCTTCCTTCGAGAAGGATCTCAAAATTATCAGGAAATATTACAAGTAACCTTTATGCCTTAATACATTAAGCCATTGGATAGGCTCAGCGCCAATAAAAAATAAAAAACTTAAGAGAGCATAGCGAATAAGCTATCTAAAAATAAGATACGATAAGATACGATATCCAGCAAAATAAAAAATAGATCAAAATATAGCCAGATAAAAAATACGCCTTTTTACTTGATGAAAACGAGAATACAAGATATAAATAACAGCTAAATGAAGCTTTTTATTTTTTTATTTATCGGTTGGCATTAAAAAGAATAGTATGTGTCTTGTGTGCCGTTTTTCGCACACAAAGATTCTGCTTAATTTCTGCTCACCTCGCTTTCAGATCAATCGGTTCTCTTTAGGAAGTAGTTTAAGGATATGCAAGAAACGCAAATTGAAACGGAACAACAATGTTTTCAGCTAAAGGGAAGTTTACTTCCGATGACCGTCATGGAGGTTTTATCCTATGACTATCATGCTTTTAATTCAAGATTATCCAAGTTAGTCAAACAGGCCCCTAGCTTTTTTAAGCAGATGCCAATCATCGTGAGCCTTGAGAAGTTACCCATCACACATGAGCCTATTGATTTTATAGAGCTTGCGCAACTATGTGAAGCCTATGGTATCCAGCCTATTGCAATTAAAGGTGGCAATGACGATCAAAAACTATCTGCAATGGTTGCTGGTCTTCCAAGATTACCTTCTCAAAATCATCCGAAAATGAAAGAGCTCAATGAAGCTTACGCACAAAAAATGAAAGGCAATGCAGCGCAAGAACAAGCGCAGCCCAAAGAAAAAATAATTGCACATGAAGAACCACCGGTGATTACCGAAAAAGTGAGTGAGGAACCCTCACAAGCTATAACAGAAGCCTCCTTTGTTCCTTCTAAAATTATTAGGCATCCCGTTCGTTCCGGCCAACAGATTTATGCAAAAGGCGGCGATCTCATTATTCTGTCTTCAGTAAGCACAGGTGCGGAAGTGTTAGCTGATGGAAATATTCATGTATATGGCCCGCTGAGAGGACGTGCCTTAGCAGGTGTAAAAGGCAACACAGATGCATGTATTTTTTGTATGAAGCTAGAAGCTGAACTAATATCTATCGCCGGTCGCTATAAAATAGATGATGACGTCAAAAAATCTTTTTGGCAGCAGTCAGTGCGAATTAGTTTAGTCGGCAATCAGTTAAATGTTGAGCCGCTACCTGTTTGATTTTGTATTTTTTTAAGCTGGACTGTCATGCAAGTGACAGACTAAACATTAACCATAAACAGTAAAACGGAAGGAATAAGACCTTGGCAAAAATAGTGGTTGTTACATCAGGTAAGGGCGGAGTGGGTAAAACAACAACCAGCGCCTCGTTTGCAACGGGTCTTGCATTAAAGGGATATCGCACTGTCGTTATCGACTTTGATGTGGGCTTGAGAAATCTTGATCTTATCCTAAATTGCGAAAGACGCGTTGTATACGATTTAATCAATGTTATTAATAATGAAGCGGCTCTTCACCAAGCACTTATTAAAGACAAACGTTGCGATAATCTATTTATTTTACCAGCCTCGCAAACGCGCGATAAAGATGCACTGAATCAGGAAGGCGTTCAGAAAATATTAAATCAACTTTCACAAAGTTATGATTATATTGTCTGCGACTCCCCTGCCGGCATCGAAAAAGGTGCGATGATGGCGATGTATTACGCAGATGAAGCGATCATTGTTTCTAACCCTGAAATTTCTTCTGTGCGTGATTCTGATCGTATTCTTGGTCTCATACAAAGTAAAACACTCAGAGCAGAACAAGGTAAAGAGCCTATTCGTGAGCATTTGCTTTTAACACGCTATAGCCCTGCTAGAGTTGAAAAAGGTGAGATGTTGAGTATCTCAGATGTACAAGATATTTTAGGCATTCCTTTGCTGGGCGTTATTCCTGAATCGAGAACCGTCTTGAGCGCATCAAACGAAGGCGTTCCGATTATTTGGGATAAAGAGAGTATTGCAGGTCAGGCGTACGATGATATGGTAAGGCGGTTTATCGGTGAAAAAGTAGAACACCGCTTTATTGCCCCAGAAAGAAGAAGCTTTTTCAGAAGGATGTTCGGCGGAGGTCGTGAAGAATGAAATTAATGGAATATTTTCGTGTGAAAATGAAACCCACTGCCGGTGTTGCGAAGGATCGCTTACAAATCATCGTTGCACATGAACGAAAAGATCGTAGTCAGCCTGATTATCTACCTCAGTTACAGCGCGATATTGTGGCTGTTATTCGCAAGTATGTTAGCATTCAAAATGATGATGTAAGTGTATCGCTTGATCAGCACGGTAATTGTTCTGTACTTGAATTAAACGTCACACTACCTGATCCTGTTAGTGAAAATATTATCAAGCCTGTCCTTTATCCTCAGTAGAGCGCTCAGTGCTCAGTCGTTATTTAGCAAAGTAACGTGTGTGCGACTCGTGAGCACATACGTTACTTTTGCCTTAAAAAAGAGAAAATATGGAGACTATCTTAGTCATTGATGACGATCCCATCGTTCTAGGTCTTACGCAAGTTTATTTAGAAGATCAACATTATAATGTCTTAGTAAAACCAGATGCGAATGATCTCATTGAAACATGCCTCTGTGTGAAGCCTAACCTTATCTTGCTTGATATTTGGCTACCAAATTATGATGTTTTTAATTTAATTAAAATGCTCAAAGCGCATGAAGAAACTGCGCTGACGGCCATTATTTTAATCTCGAGTGATAATAATTCAAATTTGATTGGCCAAGCGCTGGATTTAGGCGCAGATGATTATGTCCCTAAACCCATCGATTTTATTATTCTTCATGCTCGCATTCGTGCCTCGTTGAGACATAGCAAACAACAAATTGAATTACAAAAATTAAACAATGAATTAATGGCACATAAAATAAAATTAGAAGCTTTGGCTAAAGCTACATAGTTAGCGCTTAAATGTTCACATAAGGGTTAAGGGTATTCCCATGCAAAATAAATCTCCCCCAAAAAGCAATGCTTTTCTTCATTATTTTTCTTTAATTTTTGCAGGTGCTCTTTTTTCACTGGGTTTTGCCCCGCTTGGATTATGGCCTTTAACACTGTGCTCACTGGCTTTTTTTTATTTTAAACTACGCTCTTTTTCTAAAGAAATAATCTCCTCCTCTTCACAGAATGTGCCACCTTCATTACGACATGTCTTTCTTAGTGGCTTCAGTTATGGCTTGGGCTTGTTCGGCATGGGTGTCTCTTGGGTTTACGTTAGCATGCATGATTACGGTTATATGCCCGTTTGGCTTGCCGTACCCGCAACTTTTTTATTTGTTGCTTTTATCTCAACTCAGTATGGTTTTTTTGCCCTGTTTTATTATCAATTAAAACAAAATCGATTTGGCATTATGACGTTTCCTGCTTTGTGGGTAATTTTTGAATGGTGTCGCACTTGGTTTCTCAAAGGGCTACCTTGGCTTTTTTCAGGCTATGCTTTTATTGATACGCCGCTTAGTGTTTTTGCCCCTATTTTAGGCGTATGGGGCTTAAGTTTTATCTGTGTTTTAATTATCACCTGCTGTTTTGAATTATTTATTTTTAGTAAAAAAAACATACAACCAAATATAAATCGATGGTTTAGTTTATTGCTTATTTTAATACTGATTATTTCTTATTCTTTTTTACAACAACAAGAATGGACTCAACCAACAAATGAAAAAATAAAAGTAAGTTTAATTCAAGGCAATATTCCCCAGGAAAAAAAATGGTTGCCTGAAGAAAAAGAACCTACGAAAAAGCTTTATCGCGATCTTACTTTAGCCCAATGGCACGACCCTGCTTGGCATGCCGATATTGTTTTTTTACCTGAAGGTGCACTACCCTTTTCAAAACGAAAAGAAGCTGCGTATCTTGCCGAGATTGAGCAGCAAGCAAAAGAAAATAAAGCTACATGGATTACAGGCATACCTACCATTCTTAAAAAAGAGCTTACTCAACAAGAACTCATAGGGGAAGACGATTATATTTTATATAACAGCCTCATTGCTTTCGGACAAGTTAACTCTGAATACCATAAACAAAAATTAGTTGCTTTTGGTGAATATATTCCTTTTGATAAATTAATCCGTGGGCTCTTACCTTTTTTTGATCTGCCTTTCTCAAATTTTTCAGAAGGTAAAAGCATGCAAACGCCAATTATTCATTATCAAAAAGGACATCCTTATTCTTTTGCGCCTTTTATTTGTTATGAAATTGTTTATCCTCAACTGGTATGGCATGCTGCAAAAGACGCTGATTTTCTTTTAACGAATAGTAATGATGCCTGGTTTGGCCGTTCTTTTGCCGCAGCGCAACATTTTGAAATGGCGCGAATGAGAGCACTGGAGCACGGTAAAATGTTAATTCGCAGTACTAATTCAGGAATCACCGGTTTTATTGATCATAAAGGAAAAGTACTCTCAACACTTCCTCTGTTTGAACAAAGTGTATTGCGTGGTGAGATATCCCCTGTTACAGGAAAAACGCCGTATTCTGTAACAGGTAATCTGCCTATTTTATTAATATCCGGTGCAATCCTTATCCTCAGCCTACTAATGAACATTTATAATCGCACTAAAAAACCTGTGAAAATTCACGCCTCTTAAATTGCCATGTTTATATTAAGTAATACATAACGTCCTCTCACGACACATCTTATTTTATTTCCATCATTCTCTGTTTATACCCTTCGCACTTGAAAAAATGTAAGTGATCACCCCTTGAAACTACATTGCCAAGCGTGATTTTTTCTTGCTATTTTTTCCAACTTGTATGACGCTATGCCTTGTTGCTAAGTAACCAGGATTGTTACCATGGAAAAGGCTGAAAAAATTAGGCTTTTAGAAGAAAAAG
>CAMAPQ010000068.1 GCA_945860125.1 Klebsiella pneumoniae | reverse complement strand
GAAAAGTTTTCTTTCTCGAAAGGGAAAGTGACCATAGGCCAAAAAGTAAGAGATATTACAAAGGAATCGCTTCGATTATTTATCCAATTTATTCATAAATGCGCTATTCAAAACATGCCTTATGATGTCATTTTGGAGAAGCTTATGCTGGCATAAAAAATTTGCTCTTTAAACGTATCATTCCAAGTCGTGAAGGTAATGCAGTTTACGAAAAATTATTTTTTTGAAGCTGCATTATTCCGATTTACTGAACGGGAAAGTCAATAATTTCTGCTAATTTGGTTATTTTTTTTGTCTCTATATTATTTACTTTTCCCTTTAAATCTTGAGGCTCTTGAGTCGTATTTTCTTTTTGTGGTTGTGTCGCTTGCATTTGATTTAGAGCTTCTCTTAATTTAGAGAAAGAATCTTGCATCATTTGTGAAATTTTAATACACGCTGCAATAGGGTTTTTTGCTCTTCTTCTTTCCATGTCAATTTTGAATTGTAATCCTCTTAATCTTTGGTGGTATTGTTCGGGTGCATTGTGAATCAATCCTTCTATTAGTTCTTTTCTTAAGTTTTCTAGTCCTTCTGGATTTTCTTTTGCGAGCTTGCTTAATTCTTCAAATTCGGGAAAGTTATTGTTTTTCATAATTTTTACCTCTTTAGTTAATCGCAAAAGTGAGTGTTTTGTTTTCAGCTCATCATTGTTTCTGCTGGTTATATTACATTTGTACTGCTATTTTTGAGTGGCATTTTGGTAAATTGTCGCGAGTGATTTGTTTTTTTGGAGGTGAGGAAAGTGTTGTTTCGTTTAGGGGAGAAAAGTCCTGTAATCGACCCTCAGTCAGGGTTTATTGCTGATACGGCTATATTAATTGGCAATGTTATTGTGGGCCGATTGGCAAGTGTATGGTTTCAAAGTGTTATTAGGGGGGATAATGATCTTATTGATATTGGCGCGCAAAGCAATATCCAAGATGGTGCCATTTTACATACTGACCTGGGCTATCCTCTTATTATTGGAAAGGGCGTAACAGTTGGGCATAAGGCGTTATTGCATGGGTGTGCTATAGGCGACTTTTCGCTTATTGGAATGAATGCCACGATACTAAATGGTGCGAAAGTTGGCCAAAATTGTATTATTGGTGCTCACTCTCTTATCTCTGAGGGTAAAGTTATACCTGATAATTCGGTGGTTGTAGGCGTACCAGGTAAAATTATCCGCCAAGTTACACTATCTGATATTGATCTTTTAAAGGCTAGTGCTGCCTCGTATGTCGAGAAATCTTTGCTGTATTCTAAGCAGCTTATCTTGCTGCCTAATAATTAAGCTTAAAAAAATACCCTACCTTTTTACTGGTAGGGTATTTATATCTTAAATTACCAAAATTCTAAAATATATTAAGACGAGTAATACATTTCAAACTCAACAGGATGAGTTGTCATGTTCAGCTTTGTTACTTCTTCACGTTTTAGTTGGATGTATGAATTAATCCAATCATTACTAAATACGCCACCTACCAATAAAAACTCACGATCACTATCTAATGAATCAAGAGCTTGCTCGAGAGATGAGCATACTGTTGGAATGGTTTTAGCTTCTTCAGGAGGAAGATCATAGAGATTTTTATCCATGGCGTCGCCTGGATTGGTTTTATTCTTAATTCCATCTAGGCCTGCCATTAGCATGGCAGCAAAAGCAAGGTATGGATTTGCGCAAGGGTCAGGAAAACGTACTTCCATTCGTCTTGCTTTAGGACTGCTTACATAAGGTATGCGGATAGAAGCAGATCTATTGCGCGCAGAGTAAGCAAGCATTACAGGGGCTTCAAAACCAGGAACTAATCGTTTGTAAGAGTTAGTTGCAGGGTTGGTAATTGCATTGAGTGCCCGAGCATGTTTAATAATGCCGCCAATATAATAAAGGGCAGTTTCAGAAAGGCCCGCATATTTATCACCTGAAAACAAGTTTTTGCCGTCTTTTGCAAGAGACTGATGGCAGTGCATGCCAGATCCATTATCGCCCACCAACGGCTTTGGCATAAAAGTAGCTGTTTTGCCGTAAGCGTGCGCAACATTATGTACGCAGTACTTCAGTATTTGTACTTCATCAGCTTTATGAACTAGCGTGTTGAATCTAACACCAATTTCATTCTGGCCT
This sequence comes from Klebsiella pneumoniae, assembly GCA_945860125.1. Classification (GTDB taxonomy): domain Bacteria; phylum Pseudomonadota; class Gammaproteobacteria; order Pseudomonadales; family CAMAPQ01; genus CAMAPQ01. Next base: position 11,122 of record CAMAPQ010000068.1, on the reverse strand, counting down.
GCTGTTGCAACTTCATGATGGTGAACTTCAATTTGCAAGCCCATAGATTCCATCGCGGTACACATAGCAGAGCGTAAATCTTGGTGAGAATCAACTGGAGGAACAGGGAAATAACCTCCTTTGATTGCGGGTCTGTGTCCGCCATTGCCACCATCCATAGTGAGATCAGATGACCATGCCGCTTCTTCCGAGTGGATAGAGTACATTGAGCCGCTTATGTTTGACTTCCATTTGACATCGTCAAATACGAAGAATTCTGGTTCAGGGCCAAAAAAAGCAGTATCAGCAAGACCCGTTGTAATGAGGTGTTTTTCAGCTCTTTTTGCAATTGAGCGTGGGCACCGGTCATAAGGTTGCATTGTCATAGGCTCAAGAACATCGCAACGTAAATTGAGAGTTGTTTCATCGGTGAACGGATCAATTACCGCAGTAATATCGTCAGGAAGTAGAACCATGTCAGATTCATTAATGCCTTTCCAGCCAGCAATGGATGAACCGTCAAACATTTTGCCTTCTTCAAACATCTCTGGCGTGACATCTCTTGCAGGCATAGAGAGGTGGTGTTCTTTACCTTTGGTATCGGTAAATCGTAAGTCTACCCAGCGAACATCGTGTTCCTTAATTAGTTTAAGCGTTTTCAGAGACATGGCGTCCTCCATTCAGGCGTTGATTATAGTCTGGCGTTGTAATATTAGCTTAGTAACTCTGTGAGTTATTTTGTTTCTCGAATGAAATACAGTCTGTAATTGGCGTTGAGTAAAAACAGCGCATTTAGTAAACTGAAATTTCGGCATCGTAGTTTAAAGTTAAAAAAAACGAATAACAAGCAACAGTGGGTGCGTTTCTTTGTGAGTTGTCTTCTCGTATTTTTAGTTAGGGTCTTGCGAATTATTTTTTAGCCGATTATTTAAGCATTTTAAGTTGTTTGATTGGTAACAAGGTGAGTTTCTCCATCTTTTTTATTTTTATATTCAGTTTGTTTTTTGTCTTTTTTTTAGCTGTGTTTTATTATTATCCGCTCAATTAGCTACAGCTAAATTCTTTTGATGCTTTTGAGGAATTGGTGTATTGTACCGTGGCTTTTTGTAGGGAGTGAAAGATCTATTCATAGTTTTTTTATATATGTTCCTTACCTTAATATTGAGTCCTCTTGCCTTCTATCGTGTCTATACTCGTTTCTGTATAGCATGCTGCGTGGCGTTAAAAATTTAAAAAATTTAGTGTGGTGATGATCAAGTGAATCAAACAACTTATATTCCTATAGAAAAAATCCGTAATGTTGCCATTATTGCGCACGTTGACCATGGTAAGACTACCTTGGTTGATAAGCTGCTTCAGCAAACGGGTTCGTTGCAAGGTAAAGAAAAAGATAGGCCAACTGAGCGCGTAATGGACTCTAATGATCTAGAACGTGAGCGTGGAATTACTATTCTGGCTAAAAACACTGCTGTTTTTTGGGGTGGCTACCATATCAACATTGTTGATACACCAGGCCATGCTGATTTTGGTGGTGAAGTTGAGCGTGTTCTTTCTATGGTCGATTCAGTTTTATTGCTTGTAGATGCAGTTGACGGCCCTATGCCTCAAACTCGTTTTGTTACTCAAAAAGCATTTGCTAGAGGCTTAAGGCCGATTGTTGTAATTAACAAAATTGATAGGCCTGGCGCGCGACCTGACTGGGTTGAAAATCAGGTATTTGATCTGTTTGATTTGTTGGGCGCTAGTGAAGAACAGCTTGATTTTCCTATTATCTATACCTCAGCACTGAAAGGTTTTGCGGGTGCGAGTCTTGATAATATAGCTGAGAATATGGATCCTCTTTTGGCTGCCATTGTTGAGCGGGTCAGTCCGCCTAAAGTTGATCCTGAAGGCGCTTTTCAAATGCAGATTAGTGCATTGGATTATTCTCCTTATGTCGGTGTTATTGGTTTGGGCAGAATTTCTAGAGGAAGAATTAAGACCAATACTCAGGTTACAGTAATTGATGCGAGTGGTAAGACTAGAAATGCCCGTATTCTTCAAATCCTCAAAACAATTGGCCTTGAGCGTGTTCAGCTTAATGAGGCGGGTGCTGGCGATATTGTGAGCATCAATGGGATTGAAGGTATTCGTATTTCTGATACGCTTTGTGACCCTCTTTTCCCAGAGCCTTTGCCATTGTTAACTGTAGATGAGCCAACCGTTAGCATGACTTTTCAGGTTAATAATTCGCCATTTTGTGGAAAAGAAGGCAAGTTTGTAACCTCTCGCCAAATAAGAGAGCGTCTTGAAAAAGAACTTATTCATAATGTGGCTCTTCGTGTTGAAGATACCGAAGATCCTGATAGATTTCGTGTCTCTGGGCGTGGAGAGTTACATCTTTCCGTTTTGATTGAAACAATGCGACGGGAAGGTTATGAGTTGGGTGTGTCAAGGCCTGAGGTTATTCTTAAAGAAGTTAATGGCGAAAAACAAGAGCCTTACGAGAATTTGGTTCTTGATTTAGAAGATGCTTATTCTGGATCTGTTGTTGAGCAGTTAGGTATGCGTCGCGGAGAGATGACCAATATGTTGCCTGACGGGAAAGGTCGAGTTCGTTTTGACTATACTATTCCGTCTCGTGGTTTGATTGGTTTTCGATCTATGTTTATGAGTTTAACCTCGGGTACTGGGATTATGGCGCATAGCTTTTCTCACTATGGCCCTATGAAGACAGGTCAGGTTGGTAATAGACTGAATGGTGTTTTAATCTCTAATGGAGAAGGCACTGCTGTTGGATTTGCCCTTTTTAATCTTCAAGAACGGGGCAGGATGTTTATTGGTCCTCAGGTTGAAGTTTATGAAGGTATGATTATTGGGATTCACTCGCGCGATAATGACCTAGTTGTTAACCCTCTAAAAGGTAAGCAGTTAACCAATATGAGAGCGTCTGGCTCTGATGAGAATATTGTTTTAGTTCCACCAGTCATCCAGTCTCTTGAGCAGGCTCTTGAGTTTATTGATGATGATGAACTGGTTGAAGTCACACCAAAAAATATTCGTCTCAGAAAGAGATTTCTTAAAGAAAATGAGAGGAAGCGCTCAAGCAAAAACTCATAGTTTTTGCTTTTGATTTTGCATGAGTTCTTCTTCTTCTCATGCCTCTCTTCTGTAAGCTACAATTAAGTTAGTTTGTTTTTGAGATTATGCATTGTTAAGTGATTTAGGAAGAATCCCATGTTGACACTGTATCCTGATATAAAGCCCTATCGTGAGCATGTTTTGGAAGTTTGTCATCCGCATGTTTTGCATGTTGAGGAGTGTGGTAATCCTGCCGGGCTGCCTGTTTTGTTTTTACATGGAGGCCCTGGCGTTCCTTGTGATCCTTTGTCGAGACGTTTTTTCAATCCAGAAAAGTACCGTATTATTTTGTTTGATCAAAGGGGCTGTGGTAAATCACTGCCTCACGCAAGTCTGCATGAAAATACAACGCAGGATTTAATTTCTGACATTGAAAAAGTTCGAATTTTTTTAGATATTGATTCTTGGTTTGTTTTTGGCGGTTCTTGGGGCGCAACGTTAGCGCTCTTGTATGCTCAGGTATTTTCCCAGAGAGTAAAGCACCTTATTCTAAGAGGTGTTTTTTTGTGCAGAGACAGGGATATTCGTTGGATTTATTCTGAAGGTGCCAATCTGGTTTTTCCTGATGCATGGAAAGAATTTCTGCGCCCTATACAGAAGCATGAGCAGGGTGATATTTTAGGTGCTTTTTATAAGCGCTTAGTTGGTGGGGATGATTTAGCCCGTATGGCAGCGGCAAAATCTTGGGCGCTTTGGGAGGGCCAGTGCGCAACTTTAAGGCCTAGTTATAATGTTCTCGATAGGTATTCTGAACCTCATACAGCAATTAGTTTTGCCCGTATTGCATGCCATTATTTTATTAATAAAGCTTTCTTGAGTGAAAATCAAATATTAGAGAATATGCATAAAATTCAGGATATTCCTGGCGTAATTGTTCATGGTCGGTATGATATGTTGTGTCCGCTAGAGCAAGCTTATTCTCTTCATCAGAGCTGGCCCGCTTCTGATCTTCAGATTGTTAGGGATGCAGGCCATTCATCTAATGAGTCAGGCACTGTTGATGCCCTTGTTCGTGTAATGGATGATCTTGCGAAGCGCGCTCTAGTTGCGGGCTAGTTTTTCAGAGTTCGTGATGTCGCGCTATGCTATTGCCAGAGTTTCAATGTTTCAATTTGTTCTATATATTACAGATAATTTGTAAACAGATGGGATCGATCAGTATGACGACTAAAGCTTTACAGCTTGCTATTTTTGCCGCTATTCCTGGCAGAGATGTTTCTGCCTATCTCTCTGCTATTCATGCTATCCCTTTGCTTTCTGCAGAAGAAGAGCGTGAGCTCGCAGAAAGATTTGTTGTTTTTCAGGATGTTGATGCGGCCAGGCGTCTAATTATGGCTCATTTACGTTTTGTAGCTTATGTAGCTAAAAGCTATTCTGGGTACGGCCTTCCTCAGGCAGATATTATTCAAGAAGGTAACATTGGCTTAATGAAAGCCATGAAACGATTTGACCCTTCTTTAGGTGTGAGGCTTGTTTCATTTGCGGTGCATTGGATTAAAGCTGAAATTCATGAGTTTGTATTGAAGAATTGGAGAATTGTTAAAGTTGCGACGACTAAAGCGCAGCGCAAGTTATTTTTTAATCTAAGACGCTCTAAGAAAAAGCTCGGTATTCTTAGTGAGAGTGAGGTGCAAAATGTTGCTGCTGGCTTAAATGTTGCGCCGAGTGATGTGCGCGAGATGGAGGGTCGTCTTTTAGCAGTTGACTCCTCTTTTGATGGGTTGGCTGAGCATAAAGAAACCTCTGATGATAGAAAGTTTTCGCCTATTCATTATCTTGAAGATCCTGATACTGATCCTGCCTTACAATTTGAACGACAGAATTGGGAGGGGGAAAGCGCTGATAGGTTGTATGTTGCGCTCGAAAAGCTTGATGCTCGTAGTCGAGATATACTTGAGGCACGTTGGTTGGCTGATGAGAAAGCAACACTCCATGAGTTAGCTGAAAAGTATAAAATATCTGCAGAGCGTGTTCGTCAGGTTGAGCGACAGGCAATGCAAAAGCTACAAGAGACACTCGTATCGCTTTCATAATTTTATTGTTACCATTCTTTATAAATGAAAAAGGGCTATGTGCTCTTTTTTTTATTACGATGTTTTATTAGGCTGTCTTATGATTGAATTAATAACCATTATTTTAAATGGTGAAGAGCGTAGTGTGCTCAAAAACTGTTCTGTTGATATGTTGGTTGAGTCTTTTTCTATAAAGAATGATCGTATTGCTATTGAGTTAAATGAAAAGGTTATAGCAAGAAGTTTGTTTCATCAAACGTGCTTAAGTCCTATGGATCGAGTTGAAATTATCACTGCAGTAGGAGGGGGGTAAACCATTGAATACAGTGCAAACCACGAGTGACATGCTATGTATTGGAAAGTTTCAGGTTCATTCTCGCTTACTTGTTGGGACGGGTAAATACGCAAGTTTTGAAGAGACAAAAGTTGCAGTGGATGCCTCTGGCGCTAAAATTGTAACCGTTGCGATTCGTAGAACAAATATTGGGCAAGATCCTCATCTGCCCAGTTTGCTCGATTATTTTTCTCCGCAAAATTACTTATTGCTGCCTAATACGGCAGGGTGTTATACAGCCAAAGATGCAGTAAGAACTTGTCAGTTAGCAAGGGAATTATTGGATGGGCATAGCTTGATTAAGCTTGAAGTTTTGGGGGATAGCAAAACATTGTTTCCTGATGTTGTTCAAACATTAGTTGCAGCGGAAATCCTTGTGAAAGATGGTTTTCAAGTCATGGTTTATACCAGCGATGATCCTGTTGTTGCTAAGAATTTAGAGCAAATAGGTTGTGTTGCTGTTATGCCTCTTGCTGCCCCGATTGGTTCTGGTTTGGGTGTTCAGAATCGTTATAACTTACTTACCATCATTGAGGAGGCGGCGGTTCCTATTATTGTTGATGCAGGCGTAGGAACTGCTTCTGATGCAGCAATTGCCATGGAGTTAGGCTGTGACGGGGTTTTGATGAATACGGCTATTGCTGCTGCTCAAAATCCAGCAATGATGGCTCTGTCAATGAAGTTGGCGGTTGAGTCAGGTCGCTTAGCTTATTTGGCAGGTAGAATGCCAAAAAGAAGATATGCCAGCGCCTCCTCGCCATTAGAAAATCAGATTGCTTGATTTATGACAAACAATATAAATCCTTTAGATATTAAAATGAGATTGGTTCGTAGTTTTATGCGTCGTAATGGTCGCATGAGTGATCTGCAGCGCGCAGCAATGAGTGAGATAAGACCTAAATACCAGCTTGAAATAACAGATAAAAAAAAGGATTGGCGAGAAGTTTTTGGATGTGATGCCCCTGTATTCATTGAGATTGGCTTTGGTAATGGGCAAGCTTTGCTCGATTTAGCGCAAAATAATCCACAATATAATTATGTTGGCATTGAAGTGTATACGGTGGGCATCGCATCGTTACTGCTTGGTATTGAGCGTTTAAATCTCACTAATATTCGCGTTTTTTCTATTGATGCTGTAGATGTTTTTAAGCATGCTATTGACGCTTCTTCATTGGCAGGCGTGATGCTTTATTTTCCTGATCCTTGGCCCAAAAAAAGACACCATAAGCGGCGTCTTGTTCAAAAAGATTTTGTTGATTTAGTTTCGAGCCGCTTAAAAAAAGAAGGTGTTTGGCATATGGCAACAGACTGGGCGCATTACGCCGAACACATGATGGCAGTTATGAGTGCGCGGCAAGACTTTTTGAATCCCGCTGGCAACGCCTCTTTTTATTCGGGAAGTATTGCGCGTCCTTTAACAAGGTTTGAAACAAAAGGTTTGGAGCAGGGGCATGTTACGCATGAGCTATTATTTGTTAAGTGCTGATTTTACCAAGCTATGTATGTGCAGGGAGAGCAGGGTATGAAAGAGACATCTTTTTTGAGTCGTCAAACTGATGAAAATCTTAATTTTTATCAGTTTCCTTTGTTGAAAGATTTAAGTAAGTCTGCTTTTCAAAACCTCCTTTCTATTTGTAAAATCTGTACTTTTTATTCTGGTGAAATGCTTACTGTTCAGGATGATTTTGATTATCGCGTATATTTTTTAATTTCCGGGAAGGTTTCTATTGTTAGAGATAAAGAACAAATTGCCCTTTTGAATCAGGTAGGCGATCTTTTTTGTGAGATGGTTTTAATTGAAGAAACAGAGCGATCTGCGAGCGTGATTGCGTTAGTTGAAACGCAGTGTTTATGTTTAGATGCCATTTTATTGCAGGAAATGGCACCGCATATTAAAGATCAAATACTCCCTGTATTTTATAAAGGAATAGCAAAAACCCTTGCAAGAAGATTGCGGGTGATGAATGAAGAGGCGATTTTACTTAAAAAAGAGCTTCGTGCGGATTTATAGTGGTTTTCATCTATGACTAATCGTGCGCCTTATGCAATTTACTGGTTTCGGCGTGATTTACGCCTACCAGGAAATGAGCTGCTGTTAGAGATGCTAAGAAGATTTAGTGGCAGAGTTTTGGGTTTTTTTTGTTTTGATCCGATATTTTTGGCAAGAAGTGATTTTTCTGTAGATCGATTTCAGTTTTTTTTAGAAACACTCAATGCTTTAAAAATAGAAATGCGCTCGTTAGGGGGCGATCTTTTAGTTGTTGATAGCGGCCCTGAAAAAGCCTTTCAGTTTGTTTTTGATGCAATTAGGCGTAATGGTTTTTCTCTTCCTTCTCATATCGCTTTTAATCGTGATTACGAGCCATTTGCGCGAAAGAGAGATCAAATAATGCGCATTTTTTTTGATAAAACGCCTGAAGTCGCTGTTTTGACTGGTAAGGATCATCTGTTAATTGAGCCGCAGGAGCTCATTAAGTTTTCAGGAAAAGAAGCAGGTTATAAAGTGTATACACCATTCTCAAAGGTGTGGCGCAATATTTTGCTGAGTGAGTCAGGCGTGTATGAAAAAGTGCATCGTCAGAAAAAAATGCTAAATGATTATCTGAGTGATGATAAGCACTTTAATGCGCAGCATTTTAATTTGATTTGGTCTGAATTACTTTTTGATGAGTCAGTTAGAGTAGATTGCCTTAAAGATCAGTTATGTTTTTATTTGGAAGATAATAAGAAAAAAGTAAAAATAAATATTCCTGCTGCTGGTTTTGCTCAAGCAATAAACAGCTTGCAAGTTTTCCAGAAAAAAATTAATTCTTATGAGAAAAGTCGCGACATTCCAATCGAGAAAGGTACGTCTCAGTTAAGCCTTTTTTTGAAAAATGGTTCAATAACGACGGGGCAGATTATTGCTTTTCTTGATCTTTTTGAAGCGCAGCTAAACAGCTCTGAAGAAAAGTATTTAAATGAGCTTATCTGGCGCGAGTTTTATTATCATGTGCTTTTTTTATATCCTGATGTTGAAAGTAATGCCTTTCAAAAAAAATATACAGATATTTCCTGGGAAAATAATGAGGCTTATTTTGAAAAATGGAAGCGGGGGGAAACAGGATATCCTATTGTTGATGCAGGTATGCGCGAACTTAATCAAACAGGTTTGATGCACAATCGCGTAAGAATGATCGTTGCGTCTTTTTTAACAAAAGATTTGCTAATCGATTGGCGTTGGGGTGAGCGTTATTTCATGCAGAAGTTGCTTGATGGCGATCTTGCTGCCAATAATGGAGGTTGGCAATGGTGTGCCTCAACGGGGATTGATGCCCAGCCTTACTTTCGTATTTTTAATCCAATTTTACAAGGCAAAAAATTTGATCCGGAGGGTGATTATGTTCGTTTTTTTATACCGCAGTTACGCCATTTATCAGGTAAAAAAATACATGATTTAACAGCTACATCACAAGTCGCAGGCTATTTTAAGCCTGTTGTTGAGCATGATCAGCAAAGAAAAAAAGCGCTCGCTTTATTCAAATTATATAACCAATAATATATGGCAAAAAAAAAGAAAATATACTTTGTCACAGGTACTGATACAGGCGTTGGCAAAACAGAGGTGAGTTGTGCCTTATTATTGGCATGGCGGAATTTAAATTTATCAACCCTTGCATGCAAGCCGATTGCAAGCGGCGTAGATAAGATAAATGGAAAATTAATTAACAGTGATGTCTTAAAATTACATTCAGCAATGACAGAAAGTGTTGATTTAGAACTTATAAATCCTGTTTTGATTGATGAGCCGGTAGGCCCTAGTGTTTATAATTTGCATCATGATAAAAAAATTAATTTTAACGATTTATTGGCTCAGTGTGAGTCATTAATTGCCCACGATGTTGATCGCGTATTAATTGAGGGAATCGGCGGCTGGTTTGTTCCTATTGATTTAGTATTTTCTTTGCCTGACTTAATAAAAAAACTGTGTCCTGAAATTATTATTGTGGTGGGCTTAAAGTTGGGGTGTATTAATCATGCTCTTTTAACAGAGGCTGCTATTAGAAATGCAGGATTGAATATAAAAGGATGGATTGCTAATCAAATTGATCCAGAACTTTTATATGTAGATGAAGTAATACAATCTATACAATCGCGTATAAAAAGTCCTTTATTGGCTTTTTTCCCTTATATTTCGACAGAAAAAAGTCTATTTTTTCCAGAGAATATTGTAATTGATTGCGATATATAAAAAAGAACAGTCCCTCGTTTTTTTAGAAAATTAATAATATTAAAGTATTCTAAAAATAGAGCGTAATACGCAGATTTTATATTTTTCATTGTCTATTATGATAGCTAAGAGGCGCTTTTTATTTGGGGTGGCGTATGTCGATTAATACAGTTTTTAGTTTAGGCGTCAGTGGTATTCAGCAAGGAATGGGCCAGATGAACCAGCAGGCTAGCAAAATTGCTAATTATGGCCATTCTGGCGGGGCGCAATCAACAGCAGAGTTTGCCGAAAATTCTGTGGGGTTGAAGCAAAGCGAGCTTCAGGTAAAAGCCTCCGCAGCGGTTGCTAAAGTAGCGGCAGAAACAACTCAAAGTTTAATTGATATTTATGCTTAGGTTTTAGTCTGACTTTTGATTATTGAATTTTTGCCTAAATAGAAGTGTTGCGAGACTTTATGATTAGTTTTTCTAGCGCCATTAATACGAATATAGATCAGTCTGCTATTCACCTTCAGCATGTTGAAAAGCCTGATAAAAGCCAGCAGATTGATTTGGGTTTATCTTCTGGTGCTTCTGAAAATAAAGAGCAACAAAACGGCTCTGGGCATTTTTCTGGGCGTCGCGAGGATAAAAATAATGAGCAAAATATAGGTTTGTATTCCAGGTCGGATACTATTTCTGTTCACAAGAAGCAATCCCATAAAGACAGCAATGAAAGTCATTTCAGTGTTGGTTCTGGAGAGTCAAGGCTAATTGAAGAGCTTAGAAAGCGTGATATTGAAGTTAAACAGCATGAGCAGGCTCACGCTGCAGCGGGTGGAAAATATGCAGGATCTCCTCAGTATCAATACGAGACAGGGCCAGATGGTAGGCGCTACGCTGTAGAAGGTGAGGTGAGTGTTAACACCTCTTCTTCTGGTGATCCAAAAGATAAAATGGCTCAGGCGCGTACAATACGCATGGCAGCGTTAGCACCATCAGAACCTTCTACGCAAGACCGTCGTGTTGCAGCAGAAGCCTTGCGTATGACAATGGAAGCTCAAACAGAATTAGTTAAACTAAAGGCTGAGTCTAAAGCTGAGAAAGTGCAAAAAGCAGAAGAAAAGCCTGCTGCAGATGAGTTGATTTTTGGTGAAAGCCCACGTGTTGATGTAGCGCTTAGCAATATAGATAGCAGTACTAGTGCGCAGGGCAGTAGTAATGGAGTGAATGCCGTGCAGAATGATTCTGCTGATCACTTGTCAGATTAAAAAACAGAAGAAGTTAGCCCTGAAGAGGGTGACTCTTCCGGCTCAAAAGAAGTGAGTATGGTTGAAAAATCGTAACTCCCCAGCCGCTGTTAAAATTACTTCCTTTCTAGGACACTTAGTTGGAATAATTTCTTTTAAATCCATTTTTTAAGCATTTAAAAGTTGAATTGGATTCATCAGCATTTCGATTATGTTTAGGCCTCTTTTTCGGGCAGTAG
>CAMAPQ010000067.1 GCA_945860125.1 Klebsiella pneumoniae | reverse complement strand
AAATCAAATACATTTTCTGCCACATGACAAAGATCAACTAAAGGATCTAGCTGGAGAAAACCCGCCCCCCCTTTAACGGTATGAAAGCCACGAAAAATAGCATTCAATAATTCATAGTCATCGCCCCTAGTCTCTAAGCCCACTAATTGCGCAGATAACTGCTCAAGTAACTCCCCGACTTCCACCAAGAAATCTTGCAGTATTTCTTCATCTGCATTAAAGCTCATGAGCTCACTCCTTCTCGTTTTTTTTATTCTCTAAACTACTTTTTCTATTTTTCTAAAAGCCTAAACTGGATAGCAAGTCATCCACATCATCCTGATTTTTAGCCACATCTTCTCGGCCTTCTTTATTGATAATCGGCCCCTCAAAATACTCTTCAGCAACGATTATTTTTGTCTGTGAAGGAGCCTTGTCAATACCGGTTAATGATTCAACTTCTGCCGCCATCTTAATCAAACTCACCAGATTTTCTTCCACATCTTTAACCAACTTAATCACTTTTTTAATGACTTGACCGGTAATATCCTGAAAATCCTGAGCCATTAAAATATTAGATAAATTGCCTTCAATGTGCGAAGACTTTTCAAGTGTAAAGTCTAAAAATTCGCTCATTTCTTTATATAAAGACCTAAACTCTTCCGAACTTAATTCTTTCTTAATAAGCCTTTCCCAATCTTTTTTTAATTTTTTTGCCGTCCCGCCTAACTCTTGAGAAAGCGGTAAACTCGCTTCCACTAAATCCATGGTGCGATTAGCGGCTTTTTCTGTCGTATCGATAACAAAGGTTAAACGATTAAACGCATCATCGATTCTGGAAGGCTTTGTCACGCGGTCACACTCACCAGCGCTTTTTTTATTACCCTCTAGAACAGAATGCTCATCAATTTTAAAATTAACAATTGCATCATGCAGACTACGCGTTAAACGCCCTATTTCAAAATAAAGCGTTTTATCACGCTGTTTATTCAACTGCTCAATTTCATACATAACACCTGTTGAATTACCCTCAGCAAGATCTGTTAGCAGCTTTTGGGCATGATCATAAATTCCAGCCATCTTTTCCGGCGTAGACATTTCAAAGCCTCACTTATTTTTAATTTTTATAATAATATCTGATTGTTATTTAATCACGACTTAAACAATTAATCAGGCATCCACTCTTTCAAATATTTTCTCTATTTTATCTTTCAAAGCTTGCGCCGTAAAAGGTTTAATAACATAACCATTTACCCCCGCTTGTGCGGCTTCAATAATTTGTTCTCTTTTTGCTTCTGCTGTCACCATTAAAATAGGTAACTTTGCAATTTTTGCATCAGCACGAATCTTTTTAAGTAGCTCAATACCTGTCATTCCTGGCATATTCCAATCTGTCACCAAAAAATCAAACTGGCCAGTTTGTAACATAGGCAGCGCTGTATGACCATCATCTGCTTCAGAGGTATTATTAAAACCAAGGTCGCGAAGTAGATTTTTGATAATTCTTCTCATCGTAGAAAAGTCATCCACAATTAGAATTTTCATATTCTTATTCAAGGCCGGCCTCCGCTTTTTATTTATTAATTTAATGCTCGTCGTTAGTTAACGTATTTTTTAACTAAATTCAAAACCTACTCAATTAGTCTAGTAAGAGTCGTCGGCTCTTACCAGCTAGATACAAGATAAAATTTAATCTTCTATAAATCATGGTATTTTTTTTAAAAGTGCCATGATTTATACCCAAAGTAATTGGAATCACGGTGAGGCGGCAAGAGCGTGAACCCCATGAGCATAGATAAACTATGTGATTGGGGTGAATGAATGCAGCCAACAATGCCGCGTATTCAAGTGTGAAGAGTCAAGTACGAAGGGTATATTTTATTTATTAAGCCTTGCTCGTAATTTGATGGTTGCTTGGCCATGTATTTGGCAAACTCTTGATTCGCTTAGCCCTAGCGTTTCACCAATCTCTTTTAAATTTAATTCTTCATCATAATAAAGAGATAAAACCATTTTTTCTTTATCTGCGAGTTTTTCAATTTCTGCCATTAACGAATCAATTTGTTTTTCTTTTTCTAATTCAGACAGAGGTTCTTTTGTTTTTTCTTCAGAAAAACTAGCAAGTGCTTCTTCCTTACTCAACAAATCATCTAGGCTAAATATTTTTTTAATGCTCATTTCTTGTAAAAGCTGATAATAGACATCAAGCGATACACCTAATAACGCAGCCACTTCGTGCTCTTTAGCTTCACGCCCTGTTTCTTTTTCAACTTGTTTAATCGCCTGCGTGACTTTACGCAAGTTTTTCTGTAACGAACGAGGGGCCCAATCCGATCTTCTTAATTCATCTAAAATTGCACCACGAATACGAATAGAAGCATAAGTCGCAAAAGAAGCGCCTTTATCAGTTTGAAATTTTTGAGCTGCTTCAATGAGGCCAATCGTTCCAGATTGAATGACATCATCTAATAAAACATGTGAAGGCAGGCGCATTTTAATATGTAACGCTATTTTTTTCACAAGCCCTAAATGGCTCTCGACTAACGTATGGTCATAATTCATCACTTTTTGCAGCATCTTCTTCTTATAAAAATAATCTATAACGCTGCGGCCTGACAACCCACTAAGCGCTCAATAAAAAACTCTAAATGCCCCCGAGGAGATGAAGCCAATGGCCATGAATCTACCTTTTGTGCAAGCGCACGAAAAGCAATGGCCGCAGGAGACTGTGGATACAAATCCGTAATTGCTTTACGACGAACCACTGATTTTCTAACATGTTCATCATAAGGAATGGCACCAACCAACTGTAAACCAATATCCAAAAAGCGATCTGTTACGTTACTAAGCTTTGTAAAGAGATCTTTAGAATCTTGATTAGAACGAATCATATTTGCCACTAAACGAAACTGAAATAGACCATATTCAGTACTTAATAATTTAATTAACGCATAAGCATCGGTAATAGAAGTAGGTTCATTGCAAGCCACAATAATTGTTTCTTGAGCAGCTCTTACAAAACTCACCACGGTATCTGAAATACCCGCTGCCGTATCAATCACTAAAACATCAATATCATTACTCAGCTCGCTAAAACCATGAATAAGGCCAGCATGCGCGCTAGGCGGCAGATGAACCATGCGCTGTGTACCAGAAGAAGCGGGAATCACTTTCATACCGGCAGGGCCATTACACATTACTTCTTTTAAGGTGCATTTTCCGTCAATAACATCACTGATTGTTTCTTTAGGGGAAACACCCAATAAAATATCAACATTAGCCAAACCAAGATCCGCATCTAATAATAAAGTTCTTCTTCCCATTTGGGCTAAAGTAACCGATAGATTAACTGCCACATTTGTTTTACCCACCCCACCTTTACCACCTGTCACCGCTATTACTTGCACACCATGCACGCCCATGATTAGACCTATTGCCCATTGGTAAAGATTAATAAATAAACTGTTCTTCTTTAATTTTAATCGAAAAAAAAAATTAAGCTGTGACCCCTTGTGATGCATTTTGAATTAAAACATTGCCCGGCCTATCTTTTTCAAATAACGTGAGATGACTTAACATTTCATTTTCATCAAAAGGTTTATTTTCTGATTTTTTTACAAGTTCACCGAGCAATTTTTTGACATCAGGCACCTGAATATGTTCTGGAATCCTTAACCCGTTGGTTAAATATTTTATTTTTAATTCTTTTTCAATCACCACACTTAAAACCTCACCTAAATAAGCAGCTTCATCTGTTTTTGTAATAACCACGCCACTTAATGGAAAATCTGACCATTCATCAGCCATTTTAAATAAACAAGGATATTGTGCATTAGCAGGCATGACAGACCAAAACTGCACTTTATTTTTAACTGACTTTAAAATATTTAAATGATGCAAATAAGCTTCATCTTCCTTTGGTAAACCTGCTGTATCAATTAAAATTAATTTCTTTTTTGCATAAGCATTTAAACAATACTCTAAAGATTTTTTAGGGGTAATGACGCTAACAGGCACATTGAGCATGGCCGCTAATAAAGATAACTGCTCACCTGCCCCAACACGATAAGCATCTGTGGTAACAAGGGCAATATTATCGGCGCCCTCACTTAAAACAAAACGTGTGGCAAGTTTTGCAACAGTTGTTGTTTTACCTGCTCCGGTCGGTCCTACTAAAGCAAATACACCGCCTTTAAAAATAACATCCTCTGTTTCACATTCAACTTTACGATAAAGATGACGCATCGATTTTCGCCAAATATCCCTGATTGATTCTGTTTTTTCTTCTTTAAGCGCATCAACCAACATATTCATAACATTGCTCGAAAGACCTAACTGATATAATTGTTTGGTCACAGAAGCTAACGCGGCATGACGAAAATTTAAACTGCCCCAACCACTCATACCAAAGCAGTTATTAAGCATTTCTTTTAAGATTTTATTTTCTTCTTCTAATGATCTTTTTTCGTGATTTTTTTCTACTGTTAAGCGTACCGCTTCATGGGAAAATTCTTTACTTTCATTTATTTCAATTTTATTTTCGTTTACTTCAATTTTATTCTTGCTCATAGCTTGAGTATTTTCTTCCAAGCTAACTTTTTCTTTTTTAGACTGCTCATTTTCTTGTAATTGACTTAGCAATTGTGCTTTCATTTCAGCGGTGTAACCGTGTATCGCGCTTGTGGGCTCTACTCGTTTTATTTCACGAGAAATTGTCTGATTTGTTTTAACAAGATTAACCACATCAGGGACATCTTCATACGTGAAATCTTCTTCACGAACGGCAACCACTTCAACATTTTTACCGACTTTATGATTGCTTAAAATAATAGCTGAATCGCCTAAGGCTTCTTTTACCATCTTAAGTGCGTTGCGCATATCAGGCGCAACAAATTTTCTGGCTTGCATAACGACCACCTAGAAAAATAATTTCTATTTACTTAAAATTTTTGTTTTGACAGTTACTCAAGACAGCAGCAATAAGTGTTCCATACTTGAGCTTCCGCCAAGTCTGTGGAATATCATTGGGAATAGAATTCGTCATCCTCGCGAAGGCGGGGATCCAGTTTTTAAATATTAAAACCAGGGCAAACTTTCTTCATATTTCACTTTCTTATTGAATAATATGGCGCATCTTTAAGTAAAACCAGATTAAATCTGGATCCCCGCTTTCGCACATAAGCGCTAACATAGAACAGTGTTCACTGATTCCACTTATTAGTGGCGCATGTGCACCAGCATCCGTCATTCCCGCGAAGGCGCATAAGCGCTAACATAAAATAAATTCGATGCAAATGAGCCGGCATCCGTCATTCCCGCGAAGGCGGGAATCCAGTTTTTAGTCTTAAAAATGAGGTGGCTTTAAAGTGTTTTTTTACTTTATACATCTAATGACTGAATCAAGCATTGTATTTTTTCTGGATTCCCGCCTTCGCGGGAATGACGAATTGCTATATCTTGGCACAGCTATACCCTTAAAGAGGGGGCTTTTCCATTGATTGTCTAATAGGTTAGCGCTTATGCGCTTTCGCGAGGATGACATTCCACTCATATTTTATAATGGTGCACAATCGCCGTATCCTTTTTCGTTGGATATTTTTGATTATTTTGATGATCCTTTGAATGTGATGCGATCCGTACTATTTAACCCGATTAAACTGATTGACGTTAAAGCTTTTCCACCTGATAGACTCAATGATTTTACGTGGTTTCATTCGATGGTAGAGGCGATGAAATATATTCGTTCTAGCAATATTAAGCCCCAATCGTAGAAACTACTGTAATTTGCTTGCCTTCTGGAATTTCGTTGTAACTGAGCACGTTTAAATTGGGCAAGTTAAACCGTAGGAAACGAGAGAGCATTGATCTCAACATTTGTGCCACTAATAGAACAGGCGGCTTACCCTGCATTTCTTGTTTTGCGGCAGCTTCTTGCACTGATTTTTGTAATTTTTCCGCTAAGTTTGGTTCAATAACAGGATCAGCATCAGCATGCCCTGGCTGTTTAGCGGAATAAACCGACTGCAATAATAGTTGCTCTAAACGCGGCTGTAAGGTAACAACATTTAAATTTTCTTCTTGGCCAAATACGGTTTGTACAATCAAACGAGAGAGCGCAACGCGTGCTTCAGCCGTTAAATAATCCGCCGCCACACTATTTGCTGAAGCGTTCGCAAGTGCCTCTAAAATGGTTCTAATATCTCGAATGGGAATACCTTCTTTTAATAAATTACGCAGCACTTTGAGCAAGTTACTTAAAGAAACAGGATTAGGGACAATACTCTCAACTAACTTAGATTGTGTTTTACTTAAATGATCTAATAATTTTTGTGCCTCTTCATGCCCCAGTAATTCAGCTGAATGCTGCTGCATCATATGATTTAAGTGGGTAGCAACGACTGTACTTGCATCAACAACCGTATAGCCCATTGAAATAGCTTGATCTTTCTGCTCTGGCATAATCCACACTGCTTGCAAACCAAAGGCAGGATCAACACCAGGAATGCCTTGAATCTGCCCAAAAACCTGCCCGCCATTAATTGCCATTTCACGATCAGGATAAACTTCCGTTCCCCCCAATGAAATGCCTTTTAACGTGATGTGATAAGCGTTAGGCGATAGCTCTAAATTATCTTTAATATGAATGGTTGGCATTAAAAAACCTAAGTCTTTTGAAAGCTTTTTACGCACGCCTTTAATTCTGCCAAGCAACAATCCACCTTGTGACTTATCCACCAAAGGAATTAATCGGTAGCCTACCTCTAAGCCTAAAATATCAACAGGCTGTACATCATCCCATCCAAGTTCTTTAGGCGCTTGCTCGTCTGCTTGCTGCATTGCCACTTTCTTGCTGTCTTCTTGTTTTTTTTGAGTGAGTAAAACGCCCTGCTTTTTATCCTGTCCATTTTTAATGATATACGCCCCACCCACACAAATAAGTGCCAATAATAAAAAAGCAAAATGCGGCATACCAGGAATAATCCCAATAACAGCCAAAATGCCGCCGCATACATAAAGTGCTTTACCATTATGAAACATTTGCGTCATGATTTGCTCGCCCATATCCTGCGAAGAATTAGCGCGTGTCACCATAATTGCAGAAGCGGTAGAAAGAAAAAGGGCAGGCAATTGTGAAACTAAACCATCGCCAATGGTAAGCAATGCATAACGCTTCATGGCCAGCATAAACGTCATATCATATTGCATGACACCAATTGCAATACCGCCTAAAAGGTTAATCGCTAGAATTAAAATGCCAGCGACCGCATCACCGCGAACAAATTTGCTGGCACCATCCATCGAACCATAAAAATCAGCCTCTTGGGTAATCTCAGAGCGTCTTATCCTCGCTTCTTCTTGCGTTAAAACACCTGCATTTAAATCAGCATCAATTGCCATTTGTTTACCTGGCATAGCATCCAAAGTAAAACGCGCACTGACTTCAGAAACACGCCCGGCACCTTTCGTTACCACCACAAAATTAATAATAACGAGAATAAAAAACACCACTAAACCAACGGCATAATTTCCACCAATAACCACATGACCAAAAGCTTCAATCACAGCCCCTGCTGCATCCCCCCCGGTATGACCATGCAGAAGAACAACACGGGTTGAGGCGATATTAAGTGCCAGCCTTAAAAGTGTAGTGATTAAAATAACGGTTGGGAAAACAGCAAAGTCCAGCGGCCTGAGTGTATAAATACTAACAAGTAGCACGACTAAAGAAAGTGCAATATTAAAAGAGAAAAACATATCCAACACAAAAGCGGGCACAGGCAAAATCATCATTGCCATAATAATGAGCAATAAAATGGGAACGCCAAAATAACCACGGCCCATAACATTATCCTTTTTTCTATTTTTTGCGTAAGCCCAAATCAACTAAGACGTATTTAGCATAAGCTTAAGTTGCAAAGTTTAAGCCGACTGTTTTTTTGACGGTTTTTATAGAATTTATAGAAAATTACCGTTTAAACTCAGTTGGAATTTCAAACTCAGAAGGTAATTTACCAGGTCTTTTACCCTTCCCTTTTTCATATTCTTTTAATTGATAAACATACGCCAACACTTGTGCCACGGCTTTATATAAACCGACGGGGATTTCTTGATCAAGCTTTGTTGCATAAAATAACGCTCTTGCTAAAGGCGGCGCTGCAATAATCGGCACCTCATTTTCTGAAGCGATTTCTTTTATTTTTCCTGCCACAAAATCTACGCCTTTTGCGATACATCTTGGCGCTTTATTCTCACTAGAAACATACTGCAATGCGACAGCAAAATGATCAGGGTTGGTAATAATGACATCAGCCGTAGGCACTTTTTCCATCATGCGTTTTTTTGACATTTCTTTTTGCGCTTGACGAATTTTACCTTTTACTTCAGGTCTGCCTTCGGTTTCTTTATATTCTTCTCTTAACTCTTGCTTACTCATTTTCAACTCATTTTTATAGTTCCAAAGCTGAAAAGGTACATCCACCATGACAACCAAAAGCAAAGCCAAAATCAAATGTAGCAAACTATAAAATACAATACTGACTGATTGTACAATTGCGGTATTAATAGGCATGGAAGTAAGACTAATAAGCTCATTTTTTTCTTTATATAAAATAAAAACAGTAAAACCAATCATCACAGAAAACTTTAACAAGGCTTTTACAAGTTCCACTAAAGAATTCAGTGAAAACATTCTCTTTAAACCACTCAAAGGATCCATTTTTGAGAAGTCAAATTTAATGGCTTCACTACTGATATTCCATCCGCCAATTGCAATTGAACCTGCAAAACAAGCAATAACAGAAGAAATTAAAATAGGCAGTATAGAGAAAAAAATTTCTTTGAGTGAGTGTGATAAATGTTTTGTCATTGCGGTTGATTGAAAAATAATATCTTGATGCAAATCAAAATTATAGATAAAAATTGCTTTAATATCTTCCATCAAAGCAGGACCAAAACCAAAACAAGCTAACACCGTAAAAAATAACACAGAAAAAGCAATGAGTTCTCTGGAACGTGGGAGGCGCCCCTCTTCCCGTGCTTGATCTAAGCGACGGGAGGAGGCGTCCTCTGTACGATCTTGGCCATCACTTTCAGACATAATTTTTCAGCCTAATTTGATAAAATATGATTAATACGGCTAAACACATCTTGCATGCTTCTTTCAAAGATAGGCACATAAAGCGTTAAACATACCCACAAAACAATCAAACCAAAAATCATCGTAAAAGGAAAACCCACAGAAAAAACATTAAATTGTGGCGTTACTTTAGAAATAACGCCCATAGCAACGTTTACCACTAATAAAGCAATAACCGCTGGCAAAGCAATTAATAACCCGGCTTCAAAAACCCAGTTAATACTATTAGCAAAAGACAAATAAACATCCGGCGAAAAGAAAGAACGATTAAAAGGCAACTGAATAAAACTATCTGCCAGTGTTTTAATAAGCACAAGATGTCCATTTAATAGAAAAAAAACGAGGTTACTCAACACTAAAAAAATCTGACTGATAACGGTGGTGCTCGTACCATTCATAGGGTCAATCAACATACTAAAACCCATACCATTTTGCAGCGCAATAAATTGCCCCGCAGCGGCACCAATTTGAAATAATAAATGCACCCAAAAAGCAAGGACAACACCAGTGAGACATTCAGATATAATAAAAAAAAAACCATTAATTGAAAAAATCGGAATCAAGGGAATAAGCTTAAGATTTGGGGCAATTAATGCAGTTAATGCTAGCGCTAAAAACAATCTCACTTTATGTGGAATTAACTGAGAGCCAAAAATTGGCACGACCATGAGAAAAGAACCAATGCGACAAAATGGCCAAAAATATTGAGACAGCGTATTTAAAATAATTTCATCCGTCACAGAAATCATACTAACCACTCAGGTATATTTTGAATAATCAGTAAAAAATAGTCTCGCACCATCGTACCCAACCAGTCGCCTGCAAAACTAAGCGCAAGCAATGTGACAATAAATCTTGGCAAAAAACTTAAAGTTTGTTCATTAATCTGAGTGGCAGCTTGAAACATCGAAACAATTAAACCCACAATCAAACTAGGCAATACAATAACCGTCACCATTAAAATACCGATATAAATTCCGTGACGTAATAAATCAATTAGTGCCGTTGTATCCATTTTAGAGGGACTCTTTTTTATCTTATTTTTTAAGTTTAATTTTGACTTATATTCTAAAACTGCCTGCTAATGTTTCCGTCATCATTGCCCAACCATCAACAAAAACAAATAACATAATCTTAAAGGGAAGTGATACCACCATAGGTGACAACATCATCATACCCATTGCCATTAAAACACTCGCAACAACAAGATCAATAATAAGAAAGGGAATAAACAACAAAAAACCAATTTGAAAAGCTGTTTTAAGTTCACTGGTTACAAAGGCAGGAATAAGAATTCTAAGCGGAATATCTTCTATATTTTTCACAGGCTGAAATTTGGCAATATTAAAAAAAATATTTAAATCATTTTCACGTGTTTGGTGTGCCATAAAAAAACGAAAAGGGGTAATAATTTTTTCTAGCGCTTCTTGATCAGAGATTTTATTTTCAAGATAAGGTTGAATCGCGTTTTTATTTGCCTCATCCAAAACGGGGGTCATCACAAAAAATGATAAAAACAAAGCAAGCCCCACTAATACTTGATTAGAGGGTGTCTGCTGCAAACCAATCGCCTGCCTTAAAATAGCAAAAACAACAATAATTCTGGTAAAGGAAGTCATCATTAAAATTAAAGCGGGCAAAAAACTGAGCAATGTCATGAAAACTAAAATCTGAAAGCTTAAGGTATATTGCTCACCAGAGGCTGTTTTTGACAATGTCAAGGCAGGAATACCGCCGAAATTTTGAGCAAATAAAACATCAGAAAACAAAAAAAAAGTCAGGCTCATTATAAAAAAACTGACCGCTTTTTTATAACTTCCAAAGTTTATTTTCTTGTCATCCTTCATTAATTTATACCTTATTTTTTTAAGAAAATTTGTAGCTTATTACATTTTTTCTTGATCCTTCATCAAAATCATATAAAAAATTTATGAGGGCCGTTTCTCAAAAATTTTCTGCATCATGCTCTGAAAAGTTGCACTATTTTCATTCAAAGATGTCCCTGGCGGCGTTAACATATCAGCGGTTGCAAACTCATGAAGATAAGCAATATTGTGCTGAGTAATACCTAACAAGAACACTCTTTCCCCGACTTGAACCAGCGCTAATTTTTCACGTGTACCCACCCCCATCACAGATAATACTTTCATGTGAGGATTGCCCATTACTTTTAAACCAGGCATTTTTTTCATAATAAAATAAAGAATAAAAATTAAAGTAAGAACACTAAATAAACCTACAATAATCTGCTGAACATTATCCACAGGTAAAGGTGCTTTTGTTTCTTGAACGGTACCATTTTTAATAGACTGATTGACTATTTGCGGCGAAACAGTTTGTTCCAATTCCTGTAACGGTATAGCCTGAAGCGCTTGCTCTTCTGCACTAGCAACAACCATAAAAACAACTAAAAAAAGACTGGAAAAACAGACAGAAATTATCTTGATGTTCTTTTTTTTCATTTTATTTTAGCCTCTTAATTCGCTCGCTAGGGCTGACAATATCCGTTAAACGAATACCAAATTTCTGGTTAACAACCACCACTTCTCCATGTGCAATGAGCATTCCATTCACCAACACATCTAAAGGCTCACCCGCCATACGACTCAACTCAACCACCGAGCCCTGATTTAACTGCAATAAGTTACGTATACTAATTTCAGCACTACCCACTTCCATTGAAATTGTCACAGGAATATCCATGACTAAATCCATATTTTGCGGCGTGCCCGCAGGAAAGCTTTCAGTAGAAAATGCCTGAAGCGGCACTCTTTGCGCTTGCTGCATTAATTGATCAGGATCAGAAGATAGATAAGCATCACTCCCTGTTTGCTGCTCTAATGCTGCACTCCATTCATCTGCTAACTCTTGATCTGTTTTTTGTTTTTCACTCATTACATACCCCTTTCATAAACCTAAAACAGTTATTCATTTTTTGAGATTTTATCTAAAATTTTTAAAGCAAGATTGCCGCGACTCGTTCCTAATTGACTTTTAAAAGTAGGAATACCGTTAGCAAGCACCGTGACATAATCCGGTAAATCAACGGGGATAAAATCACCCAATTTTAAATTCATAAGCTGGGAAAGAGAGATCGTTTTTTCTAAAACTTTCGCTCTCATTTTTATTTTGGTTGATAACGCATCGGTTTTTAAGGTTTTGGCCCAACGCTCATCGAGTTCATAAGTATCGCTTTGCATCCCTGCATCAAGTATATCGCGAATCGGTTCAATCATTGAATAAGGCAAAGTAAAATGAATATTACCCCCGCCATTATTTAACTCAACACGAAAAGAGCTAACAATTACCACTTCACTTGGGCTTACAATATTAGCTAAAGAAGGATTAACTTCAGAACCCACATATTCAAATTTGATGGGATACACTTTGCTCCATGATTCTTCCATGTCGCGAAAGGCTTCTTTTAATATCAGCTGAATAACGCGATTTTCTGTTGGCGTAAATTCACGCCCCTCAATTTTAGTATGGCGACCATTACCACCAAAAAATTGATCAACTAACTGATATACCAATTTAGCATCAAGAATAAACAACGCCGTCCCTTTCAATGGTTTTACTTTTACCATATTCAAACTGGTCGGCACGTATAAGCTTTGTATATATTCACCAAATTTTTTAATTTCAGGTGAAGAGGTTGAAATGTCGGTATTTCTTCTTAAAAAATTGAACATCGAGATACGTGTGTAACGTACAAAACGCTCATTAATCATCTCAAGGGTTGGCATGCGTCCGCGAACAATACGATCTTGTGTTGTAAAGTCGTAACCACTTACATCACCTTCCATCGCTGTCTCTCCATCGTCATGGCCACCGTCCATCCCATGCAACAGAGCATCAATTTCATCTTGTGATAATAAATCTTGAACCGCCATGATTAAAACCACGCACCCTAATAAAGTTTAAAAAGACAAAAAAAATAGCATTTTTCTATATAAAATTGACTACTGCATGACCAATGCCAAAAAGAGAATCTGTTCAATGGTTGCCTCAACATTTTCTTCCTCTAACACCGTGTGAGCGGCGGCTAACAAGGCAATTCTTAAATTTTCTTTCGCGTCGGGGGTTTCAAGTTCGGTGGGGTCTTGTATAGAAAAAACGTCAATAAATCGATTTCTAAACGTAGGCGTATGCTCTTGCAGAATATCAAGCAACTTTTCATCCCTAAACATAAAACACAGCTCAGCCTGTAAATAACGCGTTTTTTTATCCTGACGATAACTGAGAACAAAGTTCTGTTTCATTGGAAAATAAATAGCAGGTTGCTTCTCTTCCTGATGGGCATCAGCAGCGTGCGCCTCTTCGCTTGTTTCCGTTGTTTTAGAGGCAGGCGCTTTTTTCATTAAAAAAAATGCAGCAGCGCCACCGCCTAATAAAAGAACGACAATGGCAATAATAATAATTATTTTTTTGTTATTAAGCTTTCCTGTGCCCGCATCAGCTTCAAGGTCTAACTCTTTTTCTTGATCTGCCATAGTCTTATATTTTCCGTATTAACAAGCTTTAGCATTAGTAGAACTTAATTATAGGACTTACGCAAAATTGTTCCAGCAAGGCGCCCTGATGAAGACAGTACAAACCGTA
>CAMAPQ010000066.1 GCA_945860125.1 Klebsiella pneumoniae | reverse complement strand
GTTAAGGATGATTTTATGATCGCTTATTTTTTGCGATGGTCGTTTGTTGTTTGTATCGCATGGTATCCATTGGTTACTTTGGCAGTCGATGATCTGGGCCAGATGGTTGATCAGCTCATTGAACAAAAAATACCTGAGTTATTTGGGCTTGAAAAGTCACTTAGTCATTCTTCTTCCCAGCCAATTTTTCGTGCTGTTGATCAAAAAGCAGGTGACTTAATCGCATTAGCTTCAGGCTTACAAGCGACTTTTATTACCAGGCAAGCAGCTAATAGTACAGATATGATGGTTTTATGGCCTAACGAAGCTCAGCCTCAATATTTAATTACCTGTGTTGAAGAAGATCATCACATGATCGCGCTTGGCAAATTAAATCCTTCAGTACAAAGAATTGATCTTGCAACCGGCAAAGTAGAAACGCTATTGCGAGGAATGAGCCATTGTGATGGCATACGCCAAACCCCTTGGCGTACGATTTTAGCAACAGAAGAAACAGAAGATGGCCGCGCATATGAAATTTTTGATCCTTTATCTGTTACTGGAGAGATTGTTCAAAGTCGAAGCAGTGGAAAAATTACACAGAAAGATGGAAAAACGCCTTCTATTCATATAGCACAAAGAAGCAATATGCCCATGATTGCTTGGGAAGGTTTGGAGGTTTTGCCTTCTGGCGTGGTTGTTGGTGGTGATGAATTGCGTCCTGGCACTCTAAGCAAAGATGCAGATGGTGGCGCCTTATTTAAGTTTGTACCTGAGAAGCTATACAAAGGGACGCCCATTGATCGTTTAGATCAGTCTCCTTTAGCGCAAGGTACGACTTATGCCTTGCAGGTATGGTGCTATGAAAATGGTAATTTCTCCAATCCTCAGTATGGCCAAGGATGTGAAGTGGGTAATGCTAGTTGGGTAAAGGTCGAGGCTAAAACAGCGCGGTTAGAGTCCGCTAAAAAGGGGGCAACTGGTTTTTTCAGGCCAGAAGATTTACATCTTGATCCTCTTTATAAAGGCGAGGGTGTGCGCTACTGCTGGACAAATACGGGCAATAAAAAAGCATCTCATTTTGCTGAAGTTATGTGCGCTCATGATCAGTTACCTGATGGCGTCAATACTCAAAAAGCAACGGTGATTATTAATCGTTTTATTGAGGGCGATCCTGAATTTAATTCGTTTGATAATCTTGCTTTTCAAAAATCGACCGGCAATTTATATATTCTTGAGGATACCGAGTTTGGCGATATTTTAGCCTGCTTGCCTGATGGGAAGGATCGTAATATTAAATCTGACGGCTGTATTCGTATTGCCTCTGTCAAAGATCCTTCCGCTGAATTTACAGGATTTATCTTTTCTGAAGATGGCTTAAAAGCATTTGTTTCAATCCAACATAGCAAGGATGACAATATGCCGCTTTTTGACGGATTTACGACCGACGATATCATCATGATTACGGGTTGGAAGTAGGTCTTTATAGGCTAATTCCCGTCATTCCCGTTATTCCTGTGTGTTTTTTCGTCATTCCCGCGTCGCCGGGAATCCAGCATTGCTATTTTTTTTCCATAAGCCCAATACACTGAAACGTTCCCAACCCCATTTGAGCCAGCGCATTAGTGATAAAGCAAGCCAAATAGACCAGCCCAGCATGAAAAGCTGAAAACATAGAAGGGGAAGTGAAATAACATAAGCCTGTGGAAGCATTTCAGTTGAATGATCTTGATACCAGTTGAGAATATTGTAGCTGGAGCCATTGCCTACAATACCCATATTAGGCTGCCCTAATAAGCCTGTTGAAACAGCTATCAGCAGAGTAGCAAGCATGCCAAGCGTGAGTAAAATAAAGTAGATTTGTACAAGTTCATAATAAGAACCTTGTAAATTAGCAACCCATTTTTCTCGGTAATGTAAGCTATAAAACCAGGTAATCATCACTAAGCAACCCATTAAGGGTCCTGTGCTTAAGCCTATTCCTAGCAATAGCCAGTCATACCACTTAACCGGAATATTTCTATTCCGACCTAATAAAAGTGAGGCCAAAATAATTAAAAGAAAAACACCCCAAAATAAAATGGCAGGCCCTAATTTAGGGCCATTCATAAAGAGAATCCAGCGACCTTGAGGTTCATGTAGCCTTAGATGAACATTAGTTGCAGGCGCACCAATTGATACGGTCGGCATAGATTGTTTAATTTTAAGCGTTTCTGCGGTTTGCCATTTAACCAATACTTTGTGTTCTCCTGGTTGGATGGGCAAAGTAATTTTGTCGCCTTTTTGATAAAGAGGTTGTTTTTGTTGATCAATCGCAATCTCTAATACTTCAGCCTCAGCGGGTAATTGAATGGGAAAATCGCTACCCACACTAGAGCGAATTAAAAGATTTAATTCACTTTGAGATAGTCTTTGTCCTGGGTGATGATCTAAAACAACTTGATCAACGGTGATTGTATTGCCTGGTATGGGTTTAGGTTTTGAAAGCGTAAGGGTGAGGCTCTCCCCGGGGTAGGGTTTAAATTTTGGCATCCAGGCGAATTCGTGCGCTTTAATGGGTGGCACGCCATGTGTTACAACATGCCAGGCGGGTGCAACCTGTAATTGCCATTCTTCAATCCATTGTGTGAAAGGGGAGGCTGTGAGGATTAACGTATCACCTATTGTAAGCGCTGATCGAAAAGCGAGTGAGGTTTGATAAGGCGCTAAATGAATATCAGCGGTATTGTTTTTAACAGGGATACCGTCTGTTAGCACTGATTCGCCGGTGATTAAAGGCAGGTTTAAGTGAATGGCTTCACTATCCGCATTTAGGCGTTCAATCGTTGTTTCAATATAGCCATTTAATTCTAATTGGATGAGACGTGTTACTTTCGCAAAGGGTTTCATGGGTATTGAAATGAAGGTGCTTGCTTCTACGGCCGCTTGTTTATTATCTAGCTTGACACTCGCTTCGTTTTTCTGCGTGCGATTAAATTGCAGTGCGTTATTAATGACATAATTTTTTTCAAGCCCTTGTGCTGTCCATTCTTTACTGGCAACGACTTGCGTAAAGTGTGGCGTGGTAGGGAACGTGAGTTGGAATTGAGTTGCATTACTAATAAGCCCTTTCATCTGTATTTGGTGGATGCCTGTCGTTAGCGCAATCCTTAAATTTGAGCCTTGTTTTTCAAGCGACTTAATAGCTGCTTCATTTTCGTTTACTTCTAATACTTGCCACTGATGATCAGCCTTGGGTAGGGGAATAATAATATTAGCCAAAGCATGAATCTCAAGCGTTACATTAAGTGTATTTTCTTTTACCTCAATAAAAGTTTTTTGAATGCTGCCGCAAGTTGGCATACATAAAGGCGCTGCTAATAATTTATTTTCTGTTTCTTTAATCAGCCATTTGCTGGGATATTCAGCAAAAACAGGTTCTGTTTTTGTACATAAAGCGATGATAAAAAAGCTCATTAAAATGAGAGGTATCGTATTCGTTAAGGGTAGCGGAGGTGTATTCATTTTTGCCGTTGAGGGCGGCTTATGAATAAAAAGATCTTTTTTATTCAATAGTCTACTAAATAAAATAAAACTCATGATTACTGAGAGGAAAGATAAAAAACGATGCGTTATGGGTGTTATCAGCCATAGATCTAATATTTGATCATTTGCCACAGGGCCGCTCCATTGAAGATGAATTTTTTGCCATTGCCAACTGGGGATGCCAGGGCCTGTTTGTGCAATCGCATTAGGTAAGGTTTTAGGTAAGCTGTTTGAAATATCATTGTCATAGCCCGTTATTTTTTTTGCACGTAGATTTAAATTTTTTGCTTGGTTCGTCAGGCGTGATGACGCTTGCATTTCTTTACTTACGGCGCCTTCCATTGCATCTGCTGGCGTGCTAGCTAATCCTTCTTCAGCTCTGGTTATTTGATTGGGGTATGAGCTAGCGTTAGGTTGTGGGCTGGTGTTAGGTTTGGAGATTAGCCAGCTTTGCGCCGTAGTGGGATATTCAAGTTGAGGATAAATAGCTTGCCGAATTTGTTGAACTGAAAAAGGAATAATGAATAATAAAAGTGTTATTAAGCTAAATCGATAAGTCCATTGAACGAAATGAAAAAACTTGCTCACAGGTAACACTTTTAAAATGGCAATAAGCGCTAAAACGCTAAGCCACGCAAAAAACGGTGCATTGATCGTATTTGCTGTAATAAGTAACGTCATCAAGCTTAAAAAGCCCGTTAGCCAGCCTTTTAATTTCCATGCCGCAACGGTAACCATTAAAACAATAAAAATTTCCCACAATGACCATTTTGTTATCCATGTTGAATAAGCTTTATCCACGCCTGCGGCATGAAAAATTTGCCAGCCAGGCGGTAGATTAAGTTCAGCTGTGAGTGAGTTAATATTACTTTTCCACAGTGTTGCAGGAAAATAACTAATGTTGTTTTCAATGCGACTGATTGTTTTTAATAAAAAAGTGCCTTGTCGAATTTCTATGCCTTGTTCAGGCGGATTAGCTTTTTCATCTAAAGTGGTAATGACTTGAGGTATCTCATTTAACTCAGCACGACCGAGCATAAACTCAGGGTTTGCAGCAAGGCGCCAGCCTTGATGAATGGTGCCTGAGAGTTCATCTGAAAAAGTAATGCCGTTGCCATTAAAATCGAGCCACATTTGTCTTTTCAAGTTCAGCTGATTCGCTTCTGGCTGAGCATCACCGCGTGATAATTCAACCCAATTTAATAGTTCATTAGGTTTGATGCGATAAGTTGGAAACAGATGCCATTCAACAGGTAGTGCGGTTTGCTTAGGATCCAGCGCGTTTTTATTTTGAATGCGAATATTTCTCAGTGATGTGTTGCTTTTAAATGCCCATAATTCTTCTTCAGGCCATAGTTTTTCGTTAGGTAATTGTTTTTCGTTAAGTAATAGTCTGGTACTTTGTTTTTCAAAGGTTAAGCTGTTAGGTGGCAGGTTAGATAAATTGCGTGCGCGAACTATTATTTTCCATGAGCCAGGAATAGCTTGAATCGTGAGTTGATTAGACTTATCTGTTTTTATAGCAAGGGGTGAGTCAATGCTCATTATTTCAAATGAGCTTGATAATACTTTTCCTAGCTCAAGTAATCTGGGGGCGCCTGAGATATCCAGCTCAATTTGTGTCGTTATCATAAAAGGGATGTCATCCTCTAATAATCTAAAGACGCGTATTTCTGCTTTATTTTGTTCTTTTATCTCGCCTTGAGTAATGGCTGTATTATTTTTTTCAATTAACCAAAGTTTACCGTGCTCATCTAATTTAGGGTGGAGCCATTCTTTGCCATTTTTAAAAACACGAACGACGCCGGTATTAGGGGGGATTTGAATAAAATCCGGTTGCTTCTCCCAGATTAAATTCCCCTGTACTTCATAATTGCCAAGCGCTAATCGAAGTGCAGGTTTTTCTTCTAATTCAACCAGTGGAGAGGGAAGTTTGTTAATCTCAACGGATTGTGGCCATAGCGTTTTATCTCCAGGAAGTGTAAGCCACGCTTCATTGTATAGTTGCCAAAATTGTTTGAAGTGCGCGCTGTTATCTTCGATTTCTAATATGAGTGAATTCGGCCAAGCACAGACTCGCTCTTGTGGATTTTCATAAGACATAGGGCAGGCAAGCGTGCGGTGGTGGGATAAGATCCACGATTCCCACTGTTTTAAATCTTCAGGTGTTGCAGCTTGTAATGATGAGATGGATAACATCCCTGTGATAAAAAAGACAAATAATCTGAATATCATTCTTGCTCAATCCTTTTCATGAGATGTTAAGCGATACATGGTAGAGCATAAATCTAGTGAGAACAAATTAGGGTATGGGCGTAAGGAGTAAAAATCGTGCTCTATTTTATTTTCGTCTGTGTTCTTATTTTCATCTGTGCTCTTGTCTGTATCTATGTGATAATGCGCCATGAAAAAATTTACTGAATTACATTTGAGTGCGAATTTACTCCAGGCCGTTGATGCGCTGGGTTATACCGAAATGACTGAAATACAATCTAAGGCGTTGCCTTTGATGTTGGAGGGTCAGGATATTTTAGCGCAAGCTAAAACAGGTAGTGGAAAAACAGCGGCTTTTGCTTTGGCATTATTGTCGAAGCTGCAAAGTGAGCAAACGCGTTTACAGAGTCTCGTTTTATGTCCTACCCGTGAATTAGCGGATCAAGTGAGCAAAGAAATTCGTGCGCTAGCCCGTTTTATTCCTAATGTAAAGGTATTAAGCTTGTGTGGCGGTGTTTCATTACGCCCTCAATTAGCTTCTCTTGCAGGGCATGCGCCGCATATTGTTGTCGGTACGCCTGGTCGTGTTCAGGAGTTGCTTGATAAGCAAGTATTGGATCTGCATAGTTTACAGTCTGTTATTTTGGATGAAGCAGATCGTATGCTGGATATGGGTTTTTTAACTGATATTAAGCGCATTCTCAGAGGCGCCCCCAAAATACGTAATACATGGTTATTCTCGGCAACGTATCCAAAGGAAATTCTTGAAATAAGCGAACAATTCCAGAAAGATCCCGTTAAGGTTCAAGCAGAAATTCTGCATGATCATACTTTAATTCGGCAGAAATTTTTTCAAGTAGAGCCTGAAGCTAAATCAGAAGCGGTCATTGCTTTATTAATAGAGCATCATCCTGAATGTTGCCTTGTTTTTTGCAATACAAAGGCTGATACAAAAGCATTAACGGATATTTTAAGCTCTCGTGGGGTATCTGCCATTGATCTACATGGTGATTTAGACCAGCGTGATCGTGATGAAACATGGGTGCAATTTGCAAATGGTAGTCGTCGTGTTTTAGTAGCGACAGATGTTGCCGCACGTGGTTTAGATGTTAAAGCATTGCCGATGGTTATTTCTTATGAATTACCCAATGATGCAGATACGCATATACACCGTATTGGTCGTACTGGCCGAGCGGGTGAAGCAGGCTTAGCGTTCAGTTTTGTTTCTAGCCGTGAATTAGAGCGTATTAATAGAATTGAGTCAGTAATGGGTGCGTCTATTGTATGGAGCAAGCTCTCTTTAGGGGGCGCTAAAGGCCGCAGTCATGAGTTAATTATGCCTGCCCCTAAGATGAAAACATTAGTGATTGATGGCGGACGGCAAGATAAATTGCGTGCTGGTGATATTTTGGGTGCATTGACAGGTGTGGGTGGCTTAAACGGGTCAAATATTGGCAAAATTGATATATTCGCAACGCGTTCTTATGTTGCTATTCATCATAATCTTCTTGATCAAGTGATGAAAAAATTGGAAGTCGGTAAAATTAAAGCGCGTCATTTCCGTTTGCGTAAACTGTGACCTTGAATTGTGCGTTGAGAAACTCACGCAGGCATAAAATCTATTTTCTCAGCTTTTTTTAGGCCAATACTTTCAAAAAGCTCATTTTTATCATTAATCAGCACATAAGATACTTGAAGCTCATCTAGCCATTTTTTACCATCAGGATAGCCTTTTAAAATAGCGATACTTGTAAGACTTCCTGCAATTAAACAACTTTCTGACCATACAGTAGCTGAGATTAATCCTGTTACAGGCCAGCCGGTTTTAGGGTTGATGAGATGCCCATAGCGACGCCCTTTATGGAGGAAGCTTCTTTGATATTGTCCGCTTGTGGTGATTGCTCCGTGTTTTAACTGTAAAGTAATCCTTGCTTGCGTAGAATTTGTTGGGTCTGTCACGCCAATACCCCATGGTTTTCCATCTGGATGAGGGCCAATGATTTTAATATCGCCGCCTAAATCAATTAGCCCAGAGGTGACTTCTGATTGTGCAAATAGCTTAAATAAAAGATCGGCTGCATGTTCTTTAACAATGCCACCCAGATCAATTTCCATTCCTTCAAGACTAAATTGCAAAAAATTATTTTCCCAATAAACTTTCTCCCAGCCTACTTTCTTAAGTATTTCTTGAATATGGCGATGATCAGGTATTTTTTTTTCTTTAAAATTCCATATAGATCTAAATAAACCAGAAGTGATATCGAACAAGCCTTCACTTTCGTCGTAAGCAGTATTTGCATAGTTTAAAAGCGCAGCTGTTTCTTCGTCAATTTCAATACTATTTCTGCCTGCGGCATTTATTTTTGAAAGAAAGCTATCAGGTAAATAGCGAGAATATTTTTGTTCAAGTCTTTGTAATTCATGAAGGCAAGCATCAATTAAATATGTTGCTTTATGCTGATTTTCATCGAAAAAAAGAAGCGTGCAAGGCGAGCCCATCGCCTTGAACGTTGCTTTATAAAACTTAGAATTTATAGTCCACCCCTAAAGTTAACAACGTAAAATTGACGAGGGCAGGATTGGCAATATCATTGCTATCGCTTGAGCTGTAACGCTCAAGGCTCGTTATCAATTTTAAGTCTTTAAAAGATTTTTGTATGCCAAGGCTGTAACTAACAGCGTTAAAAGCAGAGAGTCTATAATCACTGCTATAAAACTCACCCACGGCGCCTTGAGTAAAGTAGGGGTCATAAAAAGAAGCTTTATTTTGCTGATAAAATCGAATGCCAGGAATAAGCTCAATAGTGCTGGTGAGAGGGTGATACCACGCAGATTCTATTGTATGAGATGTGACATTCCAGCTGTCATCATAAAAACGATAATCAAGATGTAAAGTGCCGCCCATGCTGGGGAAGAATTTTCTTAGGCGGGTTGTCCAACTGAGCATGCTGCGATTTTCAGGACGTTCTTCATTTCTGTAGGTGGGATTATTGCCATTCATTATGGCAACTAATTTATAAGGGTCGCCAAGATAGCCTGTTTTTTGTCCGAAATCGACGCCGGTTTGTAACGTGGTATAACGATTTAATATTTGCGTTACACCAAGATAAATGGCAAATCCGCCTTTTCTGCGATCTGATTCTCTTAAGGTGCCTGAAGGAATACGACTAGTGGGTGTAGGCTGAAGCTTATCGGCAGAAACCGTCACGCTGGCTTCTAAAGTGGTTTGTTTATTATTTAACTCGCCAGCAAAACCTAAGCCTGCGATAGTTGCATAATAATCATCTTCTGTTGAAAATCCTAAGTTAAAATCAAATTTTCCATCAGGAAAATAATATCCTGTAGTGACTTTAAGCTCTGTGCGTTCATCTTGTACGCTTGCGCCTGTCATTGCAACTTTTGCTGTACCTGCGTCACTCACAATATACCATGGGGTTGCACCGCTCATTGTTTCATAGTCAAGACTAACTGACATGGCGAGTTTATCCGTTAGGGGGAAACCTGTACCAATCTGAAGAACATCCACATCATATCGATCAACTTCATTAGTTCCACCATTTACTGTGTCACTGGCGGAGATGCCGTCCTCGGCATAATTTGAATAACGAACACTAAAAGTTTTCTTGTCAGGTATTGCCATGCTATGGCTAATTTGCGGAATGATAAGCGCGCTAGAAGTAAGCGCAAGCAGTGTTTTATGTAATTTAGTATTTTTCATTCTATTTTTCTTCCTTGAAAAATAAAGGTTATTTGAAGGTCGTGCGAGAAATAAGAACGGCTGATTTAGTTACAACCGCAACCGCCGCCGCCAGAGCTTGCCCAGCCTGAAGAGGCCTCTTTACTGAAAAAAGAATGTTGACGAAGCGCTGTTTTAAGCGAATCAGGATCACCTTGCATACTTTCTTTTGCAAGAGTTCCTCTTTCCCAAGGCTTTACTGTTTGGCATCCACTAAGGACAACACTGCAACAAACAAAAACAAGCAATACTCTGGCGGCAAGCATAAAAACTCCTTTTTATTCTCATTTAGGACTTACGCAAAATCGCCCAGCTTTGTTGTCCTGTCTCGCCGTACAGCGTGTACTGTCTTCGTCAGGACGCCTTGCTGGAACAATTCTGCGTAAGTCCTATCATTCTCTTCTCTTATTCAGAGGCATTGATTTGCTTAATAACTTCTTTTTTAATATGCATCATTTCACTTGGTGTAAATCCTTCCGTGATTTTAACAACCTTCCCACTTTTACTTAAGATATAGGAGGTTGGCATCCCTTTCATTTGAAATAGCTCAGGTATTTTGCCCGCTGCATCGAAGCCTACAGGAAAATCAAGGGGCACTTCTTTTAAAAAGCTTAGCGCATCTTCTTTGTTTTCATCGATATTAATCGCTAAAACGACAAAGCTTTTCTCTTTTAGTTCGTTATAAAGCTGATTAAACAGCGGTAAAGATTGCCTGCATGGTCCACACCATGATGCCCAGAAATCAAGAAGAACAACTTTGCCTTGATATTCATTTAGTTTAATAGGTTCTCCTTTCCAAGCGGGTACTTCAAAGGCGGGTGCATTTTGATTTAACTCTACAGCAAGGGTGTGCTCCATAAAGCCTAATAAGCTAAGTGATAGAACGAGTGAAGAAAAAAAGTGTTTCATGTGATGCCTTATGATTTGGTGTGTTGTATATCGTAATAAACAGGGTAATAAACAGGGTAATAAACAGGGTAATAAACAGGGTAATAAACAGGGTAATAAACAGGGTAATAAATAGGGTAATAAATAGGGTAAGAATAGGCCTTTGTTGGTCTTTTCCTAAGATTTTTAGTGCAACATAGCAATCTTGCGCTTATAGCTAGACCATTGGGCGTTTAAGAAATTCAAATTTATTAAACTATAGTTGCTAATTTTCTGTTACGCAAAAACCAGAGTATGAGCCGGCAATATGCCAAATAAAAATTGTCACCCTGCTCAAAAAAATGTTAGATTTTATAGCGCTGTAAAGAAAAACATATAAATAAGTATAACAGTCCACTCATAGTCGTAAGTATATGAGATAAAACAGTAATAAAAGGATATAAGCATGAAAGAACTTACAGTAAGACAGCGGCAAGTACTCGATTTAATCAATCAGAAAATTGAAAAGACGGGTCTTCCACCAACCCGCGCTGAAATTTCTCAAGAGTTTGGTTTTAAATCCCCCAATGCAGCCGAAGAGCACTTAAGAGCGCTGGCTAAAAAAGGCGCTATTCATATCATGCCAGGTACTTCAAGGGGTTTGCGTTTGCCTGAGAACCTCCTCAAAAAAAGTACCCCTATTATTAGTATTACTTCTATGAGTAACACTATTGTGTGTGAGGAAAATATTGAGGGTTATTGTGATATTCCAACAATAACGTTTTATCCTAAAATGGATTATTTTTTGCGAGTGAAAGATTTAAGTCTGAAAAATGCGGGAATCTTGAAAGGTGATCTTCTAGCTGTTCATACTACCCAAAACGTGGGCAATGGACAAATTGCCGTTGTGCGGGTGAGTAATCATGTGTTTGTTCATCGCTTTAAAAAAGAAAATAATAAGATTTATCTTACGCCTGAGAATGATGATTTTTCTCCGATAGTTCTTGATATTCATACGGATTTATTTGCAATTGAAGGCATTGGTGTAGGCGTTGTTCGTTCGAGTAGTCTATAGTTTTTTATGCTTTTTTATTGCTGTGCTCATACCGCATCGTTTCAAGGAAAGTCTTTTTATTTCAATAGAATAGTGATAGTGTTTGTTTGAGTTTGACTCAAGTTTATAAACTATGACAAGGAGGTTTAGTTATGCCGATAGGTGATACTGTTAATCCCTCATTTCCCCTTGATCCCGATCTTTCTTCTCCTTTGCAGGATGATGCACTCAAGGACTTTTGGCAAAAACTAGGTGCCAATGTTTTTCAGGCCACTAAAAAATTCCAAGTAGATCGTATTCATGCAGCAAGCGGTATGGTTGGTAGCCTTGATGTTGAAAAAGTAACGTTAGGTACTGCAACGATTGGACGAATAGAAATCCTTGGTGTTGAGGCCAGTCTGAATAGTGCAAAGGCTTATTTGCAAGGGGTAAGAACCTTAACTGAGCTTCACTTTACGCTCGATTGGAAGATTGACTTAGGCTTTATTGGCAAATGGGATGGTTCAGATTCTTTAGGCCATATTGATATTCCTTTTTCTGTTGGGGATGTTACGATTCCCTCTCTTGATAAGCTTCGTTTTGAAGTGCCTGAAGTTCAAATTCCGGGTGTTCAAGCCTTGATGGCGCCGATCACACGTTTGAACTTGGGAGCAGCTCAGCTAAAGGGAATGCAGTTAGATCAAACTGATATTCCAGCGCAGGGTATGCAGGTGGCAGGTCTTGGTATTGGTCAGATTAAAGTCAGCGGTGTTGATATTCCTGCAACTAAAACGGCATCCGCCAATGTTCAGGAGGTCTCTATTGCAAAGAACATTGTTTTACCTGAAGCCA
This sequence comes from Klebsiella pneumoniae, assembly GCA_945860125.1. Taxonomy (GTDB): domain Bacteria; phylum Pseudomonadota; class Gammaproteobacteria; order Pseudomonadales; family CAMAPQ01; genus CAMAPQ01. The sequence goes on along the minus strand of CAMAPQ010000066.1, from coordinate 1,671 downwards.
GTTTACAGAATGTAAAAATTCCTGAAACACTTGTTAATCAAGTAAGCTCGCCTTCATTTGCAACCAGTGCTGAAGTATCAACTCGCAGCCTTACTGTTAATTTGGGTATTTTAAAAATCAAGCTGAATATTAGGCCTTTAGTGCATATTTCTGTGGGGTCCATGATCTTAAGCGATATAACACTTTCCACGCTTGCCAAACAAATTAAGCTTAAGGAAATCTCTGTGCCTGTGAGTCTGGAAGGAATTAAGGCTTCAGGGATTGACTTATCTGGCATTAAAATCAATGAATTGGTTTTTTAAGGGGGTAATTATATGGTCGATACAGTTGATTTTGATCAAAAGTGGTTAAAAGCAAAGGCGACGCCGCGTGATACAGAGGTAAACCTTACGCCTAGGCATATTGAAATCTCTCTGCCTCAAGTTCTAGATCGTTATGTGGCTTATCTTGAAACTCAGGTGGATTCTCATTCTATGGAGAAAGGTGTCTGTGATGAGCTATGTCAGCAAGTGCATAATTTGAGGAATACAATTGCAGGGCTGGATGCGAGCTTGGCTAAGCAAGTGATTGTTTGATTGTTCGGTTATTAATTATTCAGTTGTTTTTTTTGGCTACTTGAGTGTACATTCTAAATGGGTAGGCTCAGGTGGCTTATTCTACCCTTCGTACTTGAAAAAACGGCATTGTTGGCAGCTCTCATTCACCCCAATCACATAGTTTCTCTATGCTCATGGGGTTCACTTGCTTGCCGCCTCACCGTGATTCCAATTACTTTGGGTATATCCGCATTAAAAGCAATAACTTTGTCACCCATAAGAACAAGATAAAAAATTAATTAAGATTATAGAGAAGCAAAATGAACGTTAGAAAAATACTGGGGAGTACCCCTTTTTTTGTGTTTTTTTTATTAATACCCTTTCAAGCGATCTACGCTGAATCTTATAGCGAAGAGGCATCTTCCAATCCTAAGCGTTTATTTATGCGTTTTGGTATTGAGAATGGAGGTGAAGATGTGATTGATTTTAAAAAATTACGTATTAATCATGATATTAGTGATGAGGATATTTTTTTAAGTGGTGGCTTATTGAGTGCTTCTATAGGGATACGTTTTGATCATTCAAGTTTAGACAGTTCTCAGTCAACTGAGTTAAGTATTGGTATTAAGCGTGGCGAAAGAAATGCCCTGAATCATCATTTTACTTTTACGCGTATTCCCATTGACCTTATTCGATTTTTAGTTGTGGATGATATTAAGCTTGGCGCAGGTTTAACGTATCACCTTAATCCTCAGTTAAAAGCCTCAGGTAATTTTTCGGATCTTTCGGAGAACTTTGATAATGAATTTGGTTTTATTCTCCAAGGTGATTATCAAACATCAACTGATTACTGGCTTGGTGTAAGGGCAACCATTATTAAGTACCACACACCGACGAGACCAGTGGGTGGTGAGTCATTGGGCTTTACTTTAACAAAGTTTTTTTAGTGCCCGTTATCACCGATAACAAGACACTATTTGTTTTATTTACACGACTTGGAATGATACGTTTAAAGAGCAAATTTTTTATGCCGGCATAAGCTTCTCCAAAATGACATCATAAGGCATGTTTTGAATAGCGCATTTATGAATAAATTGGATAAATAATCGAAGCGATTCCTTTGTAATATCTCTTA
>CAMAPQ010000065.1 GCA_945860125.1 Klebsiella pneumoniae | reverse complement strand
ATGGCTTATCAGCCTCATTTTCAGTATTTTCTGATTGATGAAGGTAGGAAAGCTGACAATATGGCGCCTAGTATTTCAAAAAGTATTTTTAGTCTAGAATCTTTTAAGACGAAGGAAGAGGTTCCGTTGTTGCTTGAGGAGCTGGTGTGTCATATTAATGCGTCGCCCAGTAAAAAGAGATTAAAGTCCATTATGCTAGATTGGGTGAGCTCTCTTTTTTCAAGTTATCAGTTGGAGTTACCATTAGAGTTTCTTGATGAAAAGTCGGAGTCACGCACTATGTTTCAAACCAGAATGAAGAAAGAAATTGAGAAAGAGCGTTATTTAGGAATTGAGCAAGGAATTGAGCAAGGAATTGAGCGGGGCAAGCTGGAAGGTTTAAAAGAAGGCAAAATTGAAGTCGCAAGAAATATGATGGAGCAAGGCTTTACAGTCGCACAAATCACAGCGCTCACAGGCCTTAGTATTGAAGAAATTGAATATTTGAAGCATTAATCCAAAAGTATTTTGGGCGATGATACAACCAATTTCCGTCTGGTTTTTATAGGGGCGAACCACATCGCGTCCGCCCTTTTTATTTTTTAGGACTTACGCAAAATTGTTCCAGCAAGGCGGCTCTGATGAAGACAGTACAAATCGTACGGCAAAGCCAAGGTAACGAAGCTGGGCGGTTTTGCGTAAGTCCTATTTTTTAAGTATTGCATGATGTATTGAAATAGAGATTTAAGGGGTTTTGGGTGGCGTATTATTCTAAAATAAACCAGGAGCTATTTAAGATAAATCAGCTGGTAAAGCTGCATTTTATTACAAGATATCGCAGAAGTTATTTAGGCTATCTGTGGTCTTTAATGAATCCTGTTTTATATATGGCAGTGACCGCAACCGTTTTTTCGCTTATTTTGAGATTTCCCATTGAGAATTATGTTGTTTATTTATTTAGTGGGTTAGTGCCTTGGATGTTAATTAATGCCTCTGTTACATCTGGTGGGCGGGCATTGCTTCAGAATGAGGGGCTAATAAAAAAAATATATATCCCAAAATTAACTTTTATGATTTCAACAACGCTGGCACTGACGATTGATTCGCTGCTGTCGTTTATCTCTTTAGTTATTTTTATGTTTATTTTGAAAAGTCATTTTTCGCCTAGTTTCTTCTTTATTATTCCAGCTTACTTTATTTGTTTTTTACTTTGTATTTCTTGTGTGATTTGCTTTTCATTACTCTTTGTTTTTTTTCGTGATCTAGAGCATCTCACGGTGGTTGTAATGCAGGCATTATTTTATTTAACGCCGGTAATTTATCCTTTATCTTCAATTCCTGAGCAATACCACACTTATTTCCAATATAATCCTATCTTTCCGATTATTAATATATTCCAGAGTATTCTTTATTCGGGCGTTGTACCTGAATTGAAAATGTGGTTATACGCTATTGCGGTAGATTTGGTTTTGCTTCTATTGGCGCTGCTTTCTTATAGGCAGTATGCAAATAAACTAGCGTTTCGTTTTTAACGTAATGATGGATCATATGATTGAGCTAAAAGATGTAGATTTATTGGTAAGGCATTCTGAGTCTTTTGATTTAAAAAAAACGGTGCTTAATTTTTTTGATTTTTCAAAGAATAAGGTGGCATCAAGATATGTCACACTTGCGGATAGCCTTAACTTTACGTTTAAAGAGGGTGATCGCGTTGGTATTTTGGGCAGAAATGGCGCAGGAAAAAGTACCTTACTTAAAATCATTTGTGGCATTTATCCGCCTGATAAAGGTCGAGTGACTGTTGAAGGCTCTATTTTTCCTTTGATTGAGCTGGGCGCTGGCTTTCACCCTGATCTAACAGGTGAAGAAAACGTTTACTTGTATGGCGGTTTGTGCGGCATTTCAAAAAAAGAGATTAGAAAAATCATTAATGATATTTTCGATTTTTCAGAGTTGCAGGATTTTCGGCACGATTATGTTAAAACCTATTCATCTGGTATGTATGCGCGCTTGGCATTCACTGTTGCCACTTCATTTCAATACGATATTTTGTTGTTAGATGAGGTGTTTGCGACGGGTGATGTAGGCTTTTTAATGAAAGCAAAAGAGCGCATGAAAAAGAAAATAGATGAATCAAAAATTGTGGTGATGGTCTCCCATGATAGTTCTATTTTGCGGGATTACTGCAACCGTTTTATTTGGTTGGATAAAGGGAAGTTAGTGGCGGATCGAAGAGACAGCAAAGTGATTGATGAGTATCTTAATTCTATTGCCTAGTCAGGCATAGTGTCTTTAATTTTTTGAGGTTGATAAAGTGACACGCTTTTTTTTCGGTTTTGTGGCGAGTATTTTTCGTATGGCTTTTATCCATCCTTTTGGAAAGTTGTATGATTTTTCCCTTTATTTAGAATACTTAATATATATGTATAAAAACCGGGGTGTGGTCAAATACAAAGTTTATCGTTCAGAAAGTTGTGAACCAACTGAAAAAGTTTGTGTTTTTGTATTATATCAACCCAGAAAACTTTCTGGTAATACTTATAAATATTTAGAGGCAATTAAGCGGCAGGGTTATTCAATTATGGCCATATCAAATGTTGCTATTAGCGCAACAGATCTGGATAAGCTTAATTTATTATGTTTTCAGCTTATTGAGCGCGATAATATTGGTCGTGATTTTGGTGCTTATAAGACCGGGATTTTAGAAATTTACAAGCAGCAGTTGCCTGTTAAGCATTTGCTTATTGCTAATGATAGTGTGCATGCACCACTTCATGATCTATCCCCTATGCATTCTCATATGGAAGCACAAGATTATGACTTTTGGGGCGTTGCTGATAATTCAGAAATTAGTTATCACGTAGGTAGCTACTATGTGGCTTTTGGTGAAAAAGTATTGAGTGATGCCAGATTTAAACGTTTTTGGGAATGTTATGCTGAGAAAAACTCAAGAAGACATGTTATAAAGCGAGGCGAAGTTGCATTATCTAAATTACTTTTAAGCTTGGGTTTTAATATAGGGGTTTATAAAACTGGTAAAGATATTATTGATTTAGTTAAACAAATGAATATTAACGATTTGGTTGGTTTATTATTTACATTTAAAGTTTCTGTTTTATATAAATATGCCTCTAGGTCTTACGGTGCAGTGCATCAGCTTGAGCAACTTAGATCAGATATTGGAAATATTAGTAAGTTAGAATCAGAAGATTCTTCTCTTAATATAAAATCATTTAAATATAGGGTTGCTTTATGTTTTGGTGAAATATTTGAGAATTGTTCCTCCGCTCATGTGGGCGCATTAATTTTTAATAATTACCTTGACTATCCTTTGTTGAAAAAAGATTTGGTTTTTAGAGAGCTGTATGATTTTGGTTTTTTAATGTCTAATATTAAAATAACTACGGATATTTCTATTGATGAAATAGAGGCAGACTTTCGTGTAAAAGGGGTGCCAAAAACAAATAATATATTCAAACGTATGCTGATTTATTCAGGTTATATGTAGTGTTTATGGATAAGCTTTAGCATGGCGAACAGCGTTGCTATTATTATAGTTACTTTTAATAGTGATGTGTTTTTTGCTGACTGTTTGGCTTTTATTTTTGGCCAGAATTTTCTACCTGCCCAGGTTATTATTATTGATAATAATTCAAGTAATCGTGACTATCTAAAAAATCAGCAAATTAAATATCCTTCTGTGAAGTTTGTTTTTCTTTCAAAAAATATAGGCTTTGCTGCAGCCAATAATTTAGCTTTTAATGCTTTGAGTGAAAATATTGATATTATTTTATTTTTAAACCCAGATGCCTATCTACCTAAAAATTATATTGAGCAGGTTATTCAATATTTTAATGGTGAGAATGCTGCTGATCTCATTTCAGGTAAACTTTTGCGTTACAACAATAGCGAGAATAAGCCTACGAATGTTATTGATTCAACTGGTATTGTGCAGAAGTGGTATGGTCGCTGGCTTGATCGCGGCACGGGTGAAGTTGATTCTGGCCAATATGATTCTTCGCAGTATAAAACGATAAAAGCAGTTTGTGGGGCGGCGTTTATCGTTAGGAAAAGTGTATTAGATGAAGTTGTTAAAAAAGATGGCTATATATTTAACGAAAAATTTTTTATGTATAAAGAAGATATTGAGTTATCACTTAGAATTGCTCGGTTAGGTTATAAAATTGAGTATATTCCTCATCTCGTGGCTTATCATTGCCGGGGGTGGAAAAAAAGATCGGATATATCATTTTTGGCAAAAAAGTATTCAGCAAGAAATGATGTTTTAGTTGCTTGGTCTTTTTCTAAAAAAGCGCTTCCTTATGCGCTTTTTAAATATTTATTATTTTTTCTTTTTAGGTTTTAAGTGAATATTGCGTTGATTGTGCCTACATTAAATCCTGGTGTGCGTTGGTTAGCGTGGTTAGAAGCTTATGCTAGCCAAACTCTAAAACCAACGCACGCTTTAGTTATCGATTCAGCATCAACAGATGGTTATGTTGAAAAAGCAGCTGAATATGGGTTTAAAATTATAACCATTAAAAAAGAAGCATTTAATCATGGCGGCACAAGGCAGTTGGGTATTAATTTAGTGCCTGATGCAGAGCTTTGTATCTTTATGACGCAGGATGCTATTTTGCATGATCCTTCTTCACTTGAAAATTTAATTAAACCTTTTTTAGTTGATCAAGATATTGCTGCAGTTTATGGTCGCCAACTTCCGCATATTGGTGCAAATCCTTTAGAAGCACATGCAAGGCTATTTAATTACCCAGATCAATCACAATTAAAATCGAAAACTGATATTCCGCGCTTGGGTATTAAAACTGCTTTTTGCTCTAATTCTTTTGCTGCCTATCGTGTTACTGCTCTTAAAGCGGTGGGTGGTTTTCCTGAAAATACGATCTTCGCAGAAGATATGTACGTTGCTGCAAAAATGATTTTGAGTGGGTATAAAGTTGCGTATTGCGCTGAAGCGCTGTGTCGTCACTCGCATCATTACTCAGCTACGGAAGAGTTCAAAAGAGCGTTTGATATTGGCGTTTTTCACAGCAGGGAAGCTTGGCTGCTAGAAGCTTTTGGAAAGCCAGAAGGGGAAGGGGTGCGTTATATCGTTTCAGAAATAAAATATGTGCTTAATAAAAGCCCAATTTATTTATGGCGTGTATTTGTTAAAACACTTGCCAAGTTATTTGGGTATAAATTGGGTTTTTATGAGCACTTTTTTTCAGATGAGATAAAAAAGAAAATGAGTTTGAATGTTAAGTTTTGGGAGTGATGCTGAAAGATTAATAGGTAGACAATATCCTTTTATCATTTTTAATAAATTCAATTGCTACAATGAGACAGTTTAATCATTGTGCATTTATGTTTTGGTATTTTTTGATCATAAAGTTAATTGCTTGAGAATGAGTGTTAGAGGGAAATGAAATGGCAAGCGTTATATGTGGAATTATCCTTTATAAAAATTCTGAGCTAGAAATAAAAAGATGTCTGGATTCAATAAAAAGGCAATCAGCAATAGGTAGCATTTCAAAAGTTATCCTTAGAGATCATGCTGCTGGCTATAATGAAATGCATATAAAAAACTGGATAAATCAAAATTCAGAAATTTTTCAGATCGATTATTTAGTCGGCGAAAATATTGGGTTTGGTGCTGGTCATAATGCTATTTTCTTTGGGGAGGATACTAATGCCTACGCTTATTTTTGTATAAATCCAGATGGGTTTTTACATCCTCAGTGTTTAGAGGTTTTATTGAGCAGTGCTGAGAAGGAAAAGTGGCAGGGTCTATTTGAAGCTGTCCAGGAACCTATTATGCACCCGAAGAGTTTTTCGCCAGCTACAGGTGTGACCGATTGGAGTTCTGCTGCATGTTTATTAATTCCTTCCGCAATATTTCGCGAGCTGAGTGGTTTTCATGATGATTTCTTTTTGTATTGTGAGGATGTCGACTTATCATGGAGGGCAAAAGCATTGGGTTATGCTTGTTACCTTTGTGTGCACGCTAAGTTTTTTCATTATGCCGTTGATAGGCAGTCTAGGTCAGTTGAGATTTGGCGATCTGCTTGTATTTTATCTAGGAAGTGGAGAGCAGATACTTTTTTTAGTCATGCGATTAATGTTCTCTCTTCATTGACCAGTGTAAGTACCTCTGAGTTACGAGAAAGTTTTATGCCTTATTCTCAGTTTTCTCTAGAGTCTGTTCTGCGAGCACAACCTAATTTTCATAATTCGCTTACATTCTCTCAACCAATGTGGAAGGATTAATTAAATGGACAATGGAATTTCTATTGTTATAAGAACAATGCCTGGCCGTGAAAGTTTTCTTGATAATTGTCTGTTTATTTTAAGTGGCCAGTCAGTTCCTTCTATTCAGGTTATAGTTGTTTGTCAGGAAAAGACACTCGCTCAAGGAACTGAAAATATTGAAGCGGTAATTAATCAGTGGTCTTGCTGTTTTGATGAGATTAAATTTTTAATTCACCATTCTGATATTGACGCACGTTCGAAGGGTTTAAATATAGGAAAGCGTGCTGCGAATCGTCGATTTTTAGCTTTCTTAGACGATGATGATAAAGTTTATCCTGATCACTATGAAGGTTTAATTAGATCTATTGTAGAAACTAAGTCTGCGTGGGGTTACTGCGATGTTATTAATGGTTTATATAATGAATTTGGTCAGCTGATCTCTAGGTCTAGGCCTTTTAAAAAACCGCGCTATTCTTTTCTTGTTCATCTTCAGGCAAATTTCATCCCTGTGCATTCGTTTGTAATTGATACTACTAAAGCACTTGGAGTGGGTGATGTAGATGAGTTGATGTGTCGGCATGAGGATTATGATTTCATTTTGAGATTGGCAATGAAGTATCCCCCTGTCTATAGGGCGGTATTTAGTTGTGAATATTGTTTAAGAACGGATGGTTCAAATTCGATTATGGCAGGAGAGCATATTACTGAGGATAAAAGGATGTTGTGGGCAAAAAGTCAGCTTCAACTTGATGAGCGTATTGTTCAAAATTTGGGTTGGTGGGCTTCTGAGTTGAAAGCATTACCTTTTTTATGTGCAGGGCAAGTAGCTGCCAGCCAAGAGGGGAGGTATGTCTCTGCTGTTCAAGAGGCGCTTAGCTCATACTATCAATCAAAGTCTTGGCGCATAACAAGCTCTATCAGATCGGTAATGCATCGTGTAAAGGGTCTTCCCCCTCGCGTAGATGTTGTTCCGGAAAATGAAGCTGAAGCGCTTAATGCTCTTTTGACCTTAATGAACTCAAATTCTTGGGCCATTACGGCTCCACTACGTCTTTTAGGAAAGATCGTCAGGAAGCTTTGTTAAAGATTACGGTATTCAATTCAATTCAATTCAATAAAAATATTGTCTATGTTAACCGGCCCCTTATTATGAGCGGTCACATGAAGATATCCTTTCTTTGCATTAGCAGGTATTGGGAGAGACTCTGAAAAATTAAAAGCATCTTTATTGCATGCTACCAATCGATAGTATGGGGCACCATAATCCCAGTTTATTTGTGCAATGAAGTTTGCTTCTTTAGTGGGGCACTTAAGACTAATATTAAAACGAGCAGCGCTAGATTTTCCGGTATCAAATTGCTTAAGCTCTATAGGTGAAAGATCAATTAATAAAGCGCCAGTACTAAGTACCTTGCCTCCTGCTGCTTCTGCTTCTTTTTGATACTCGTTAAAGCTATTTATGATTAGAGCATTTTTATAGGGAATCTGTGTATTTTTCAGTTTATACGCAATTATTGAGCCTTCGATAAAGGCAGGCTCACCAAATTGATTTAAGCGTTGGCGGAGCAAGTTCCTATAAGTATCATTAACATTAAACAAGATAGACATATCCCAATAAATATAGTTAATACTCTCTTCTTGTAGAAAGTCAGCTAGATTTTCTGCTGATTGGATACGCTTAAATTTTTCATTTCTATAAGGGCTATACCAATTAAGATACAGTGGGCTTTCAGTTAAAGTTGCGCCATAGGGTCGGTCAAACTCAAATAATACTTTTGCTCCTGGTGAATATTGGTTTAATAGCCTATTGAGATTTTGTTCTGGTGCTAAGTTTGAAATAAAATTTTGACGAGAATTTTGACTGTATACATTTTGAGTTGGTGTAGTGAAATAATAAGAAATACCATGCAAGAAATATAGGTTCATTAAAGAAGTTATTATCAGTATAGCTGTACAAGTACTGCTATATATAAAGTGTATTTTTTTAAGATGGGTACTTTCTAAGAGGAGAGCGCCAACAAATATAGATGCTAGAGGCATGATAGGAAATAAATATCGCCAATACTGCATCTTTAAAAAAACAATTACGCCAAAAAATAAAATAGGTGCCATTATTGATAATCCAAAGCGATATTTTTTTGCTCCAAATAGTGTGATTAATCCTATTGGAAATAATAGTAAGTACTGAAATCCAGCTGTATAATTTCCAGATTCAAAATATTTCCCTGTATTAAAAAATATATCCACATAAGTTTTTGCGGTGATTGGATTGCTGTATCTTATATCTTTAAAGTTTTCTATAGGAATTAATGGCGACTTGAAAATGCCGTTATATAATGGAAAAGTTGGATTCCCTGTTAATTGCCACGCTAAAACGTAAGAGTGAAAGGCAGTAAAACCTGCAATAAATAGCACAAAAATTATTTTTATAAAATTTAGTCGTGTTCCAGCTTTTGATATTATCGATTGTGTAAGAACTATTTCAATAAGAAACAAACCAATTAAAATAGATCCAAGAATAAGTCCTGGTAACTTAATTCCGATGCATAATGCAGCCGTCATAATTATTGATACGGCTTTTATATTGATATCCGTATATTGTTTAACAGCAATAACTACGCCTGCAGTAGATAAAGCGGCTAATAGCAATTCAGCCTGAAGAGATGTAAGCAGAAACGCAGTCATAGGAGTACTAACAAAGAGACTGATAATCAACATCTGTGCATCTGATTTTAAATTTATACATTGCAGTAACTTGGACATGGAATAAATAATGGCGGTAAGGAAGCTAATATTCATTGCTCCACGAGCATCATTCTGAGAAATTAATGAAACAATAGCGTGAAGCAAATCAACTATAAAGGGTGCTACAGACCAAATTTGTGAGTTGATATCAAAATCATAAATATGACGATTAGCTAATAATGTCCATAATCTAAGGTGTGTAGCATTATCATCATAATTTACTGAAGGGAAAAAAGCGTGCCGTACTACATACCCTATAATAATGATACAGATTGTTAGTTTCCAATAAGTAATGTCAGAAGTTTTATGTGATAAGTTAGTATAAATATTGAATAATTCTGTCTTATAGAAAGAGATTTTTTTTAACAGAACGGAAATTATTAATGGCGTTGCTAATATTCCAATGTAAGCGCCGTAATAATTGACGGGGAAGTGAATTAAAATTCCAAATATTAATATATAGCAGCTAGTGCCAATTATAATTGATTCTGCTAAAAAAAATTCATTTTTTTGTGTCTTGCTTAATTTATATATAAATAGCCTACCCAGTGCATAAGCTGAAATAGAAAAATAAAATACGGCAATGATTTGCTGCCAGCCTACACCGCTAATTAGATAGAATATTGTAGCTGAAATCAGTAAAAATTTTTTGTTGTGGGGGTTGAAATAGTTAAATAGTGTTGCTGCAAAAATGGATAATATTACCCACATAATAAAATCATATATTATATTTTTATTGTAAAATTGACTCAAGTCTATTTTTTGGCTGCTCATCCAAAGAGGTATAGCTAAAGTAGCTAAAATTAAAATTAATATTCGGAAGATATCGAAATATTTTTTTTTGATAAAATTAATTTTATCAAAATGGATAAGATTTTTTCCTCTCATAGTATTATTTATTTCCTTTTTTTTCATATGATATATAAGAGTTAATTTTTTCTGTAACATCTAACCATGAAGCAAACTTTCTTTTTTCATAATACAACTCTCCGATATGTGGTCGAGATTGTATTCGATTTTTGCTTGCTGGTTGTACCTCTTGCCATCCCCAAAAAATATAATGGAAAAAAACAAATGGGAATAAACCTATCCAACTTTTCGTTTGTGATGGGTAACTTAATGCGTATATTAGAAATCGAAAGCGATTTTTGATGGGAATTCGTGAACGTTCTATCTTGCCGTTGAGAGCTAAAGGCGCAAGAACGCGAAAAAAAACACTGGGGCATTGGTGCGAATGATAAAGAGAGAATTGACGTATTTTATCTAAAAGACCTATGTTCGAACTGATCTGAATCGTTATTGCGTGAATTGCATCATGATCCGGATGCCCACCTTCCCAAGCGGGAATATATATAGTGGAAAAATTTTGAATTGAGTTGAAAAAATCTTCAAGCCATATTGATGCGGTATTAAGATTGTGAATTAATGTGCTATCTGCAATTGATAGGTCACTTCCGACAAAAAGAATATCATCGACGCCAAGTTTTTTGAGTACAGAAATTGATTCCCTATTTCGCTTCAGTGGACATCCATTAGATGGCGCGCCACTTGTAAGATAAATACATACTATCTTGCTGCCGTTCTCTTTTTCATCAGCAATTTTTTGAAAAACGCCAAACTCATCATCTTGATGTGCAAATAAAAAAAGCGCTGTTTCTAAATTTTTTGTGGAATTAATATGCATCGAAATCTAAGAATGAAAAAAAGATGTTGTTAGGATTAAGTTTATCATTTGGTTTTACTAATGAGCGAAAAATCATGTTTAAAGGAGAAGGCCGTAGACGGTTTGGTATGTTGCCATACATTGAGGTTTTATGTGCTGCCGTTGGATATAAGCCCAAATAAAGACGTAACGGTGAGATTGGCTGTGAGTATTCAGTTGTTAAGTGACAAATATTTTTAGGCAACTCTGCATAAACAGGCAAAAGATTGCCAAGTGCTTTAGCATGAAAAGTTACACGATCGTGCTGAATCAAGCTTTGTATAATATTATTCTTATTTGCGCAACGCCAGCTTAGTGAAGCTGGTGACCATATCCGTGCAAATTGTGCGTTATTCATAGCCAAAGTCATATCAATTCCAAGCTGTTTAATACCAATCATCGCTTTTAATGGTGCAACGAGTTGGAAGCCTAATTTGCGTATAAAACCTGGCGTACTATTTGCGTTTGCAACACCATAAATACTGTGAAAGCCTTGCTCTGTAGCCTGTTGGTAAGTCATTTCTGCTAGTTTTGTGAAAAGTCCCTTTCCTTGATTTTTTGGGTGCGTTGCTGTGTTCAGTGAGAGAAGTGCTTTAACGGGCATATTTTCTATGCTAACCATTGCTGGAATACATGCATAGTGAGCTACTAAGTTACCGTTTTCAAATGCATCAAACCCAATCACCTGCCCATCTGGATTTTCTTTATATAACCATTTAAGCGTCTCTAGTGTAAATTTTGAGCTTGCGGGGAAGCAGGCCAAGAAAAGCGCTTGATAGCGACAGAGCATAGCGTCATCAGTTTGAGTTGATAAAAAGACAATCATTTAAATATCCAGTATTTACTTAAGAGAAAACCATTTATTGCGATAAACGGGAGAGATGCTATTTTCCCTAAAAGTGCGCTTTTAAAAATATGAAGGGCAGCATAGACAAATATCATTGTAATTATGTAATTAATAACTACAACACATCCAAATTTAAATATAGTTAAATTTGAGCTTGGCGCTTTAAATGTCAAATTTGCATGCAGCATATAATTTACTATTAATCCTAATAGAAAACCTACAGATGTTGAGAGTAGGTAATGGCAACCAAAAAAGATAAGACTTTGCATTGCTGTAAGATCAATAAGTGCTGAAAGAACACCAACAACTAGGAAAATAAAAAACTGTTGAGAGATCACATCATTTCCTTGTGCGTGATTTTTCTCTTATGTAATGGGCGTCGAGGAATGGAAGAAATATCACTCGCAATAAATGCAAGAGTAAATTGCAGGCCCATTAATAATGAAACAGCAGAAATCATAACTGTTCCTGCTGGCGTTGATAGGTCTTTTTGGGCAGAATTTATCCAATGGTATCCCCCAAAAGCAGCACCAAAAAGCATCATAAAAAATCCAAGAGGAAGCTCAATCGAAGCCAGTGACATATCTCTTAGATAATAGTTATAAAAAATCCGCTTAATGAAATTGCGCACATGCTTAACGAGAAACTCTCCAATAATTTTAGTGATTTTTAAGTTGCTTACTTCATCGCCATATTTTGCATTCATTGGAATATCGACAACAACAGCACGTAAAATATTTAAACGAAAAAGCATATCGGTCTCAAAAAAGTAACGGCAACTTATTTTTTTGAATGGCAAGTATCGAGCGACATCTCTATGTATAGCAGTATAGCCATTTGTTGGATCAAATAAGTCCCAATAGCCAGATGATAATTTAGTCATGAAAGATAATGCAGCGTTACCTAGCAAGCGAATTATTGGCATTGAGCCTATGTTCTCAAGATTAAAAAAACGATTGCCTTTAGTGTAGTCTGCCTCTCCTGCTAAAATAGGCGAAATAAAGTCAGGAATCAGACGTGGATCCATTTGTCCATCGCCATCAACTTTGACGATAATATCGATATCATCCTTTATTGCTGCTTGATAGCCTGTCATCACAGCGCCGCCAACACCTAGGTTTTGTTTGTGGAAGATAATGGTTACACGTGTATCTTTGCAGGATGAGTTAACATAATTTCCTGAAGCCTCTGGGCAAAAATCGTCTACTACATATATTTTGCTAACTTCTGGGCCGATTGTTTCGATTACATTAAGAATATGCTCTCTTACTTTAAAGCAAGGTATAACAACACCAATTTTTACTGTAGAACTTATCATGTGGGGCGCTCAAATTTTAGCCGCTGAACGGTTGAATGTTAGTAAAAAGTGCTTTTAAAAAAACATCATAAACTCAGTGCTAATTTCCATGCGTCAAAGTTTTTTGAATGTCTTTTTGCGGTGTTTATTATGCAGATAGTTTGAATTAAATCTGACGCACATACTAAAGCATCATAAAATAAATTCAAGTTTGGTAAATCCTTTAGCGGCTTTTTTCGTCAGTCCATTTTTTTATTTTTTTTGGATTTGGCTAGCCATTATTAGTTAGATAAGGTGGTATAGAAGAATTGGTTGAATTTAAACGCAGTCTTTTTTTGAGCGATGCATTTTCTTTTTTTAAAGCAGCATTTTCCTGTACAAGCTTTTCTAGGAAAGCAACTTTCTCTTCTAAAAGATTAATTCTCTCCTGCATCTTGCATACTAAGATCTGACCTGTTAAGTGGTAACGAATAGCATCACAAAACAGATCAGAAAATGCAACTAAAACATGATGCCATTTTCAGGGGCGTGATCTTTTACATTTAATCAGTGTATTGATTGGATATGCGCTCCAAGAGAAAAGCCGTCGCTTAATAGTGAGCGTTCAGAGTTTTTTCCTAGATGTTCTTAAGTTATTAAAGGTCAATTTGTAGTGAGTCTGGCATTATACAAAAATGATTTCCACCCAATATGCCGTAGACGCTGATGTGCGATGTCGATGAAGCAAAAGCGGGAAAAATAAAGCCTTTCCATCCTGAATAAAGGCCATTTTTTGTTTGGTTAAAAATAGCTTGTCGTTTTTCACCTGAAACAGCATAACCAACGATTTGGTTTGCTTGGTTTATAATAACCAAAGATTTGGGAGCGTCGCCATTTTGCGCAACACTCCAACCGGTTAGCATGATAGCTTGTGATTTACTCAGCTTATTATATGTTTCAATCTCTCCATTACAGCGTGTTATCTCTTTCTTTGATGACTCAAAAAAATTAGGTGATTCTGTAATAAACTTTAACCAGTCTGATTGAAATATAGATATATTATTCTGCGAAGCCAATTGTACTTGGCT
>CAMAPQ010000064.1 GCA_945860125.1 Klebsiella pneumoniae | reverse complement strand
TTACTTTGACCGATTATATGCATCAATTAAAACAACATTGAACCACCCGCCTTGGCAATCCAAATTTAGTCCCGCAACAATTTAAAAACGGTGTGGCTGACCTATTAGTCAGCCTCGCGCCTCAATCTATCAGGGGTGATCACTTACTTTGACTTGGTTGCAGCGCCATCAAAAGCACTTATCGAAAAATGTAGATTATTTTTTACCTTGGTTTTTTTCTGAAGAGAAGTTTGCGCTCACTGAGTTACAGCTCAGTGCACAACTAAATACCGAGCCGATTATAAAAGCGGCTTAACAAACATAAAATAGTGTTGAAAAGTTGACCTCAAAAGCCAAAACGGCCTCGCTTTTTTTAAAAAAAGTGAGCAGCAAGTGATGTTACACAGCCCCGCCGTAAACTCACGATTGATGCAGGTACGGATGCGAACAAAGTCGACAATACATAAGAATATCAACACTATCGGTGGCTGAATAAATGAACTAAAAAGTGCTAAAATAGCCTTTTTCTCAGCATCTTCCCCACCAAACTTCGCTAGTTTAAAGCAATTAACTGCGCCTTTAATAACTGACAATTTAACCAGACATCTTCTATGCGCGACTCACTGCACCAGTCGCCACTACTTGCAATACCTAGGGCAGAATCAAAAAACGGCGCTATTTTTTTCTGTTGAGTAACCTGCGCGTAACGCCAACGGTGGCAGGCGAAATAATCAGCAGACGCTGTTTCTATCCCTGTAACACCTTCAAGTTGCTGCCGTAAAAATCCACTCACTGTGTTTATATCATCATCGATATGTGCCTGCGCCCATGCACTGCTTGAATGTACAACAATGCTTGTTATTGAGGTATCTCTACCTGGCTTGCTTGAATTAATAGCAACCCACTCAATTGGATTTTTCAGAATTTTTGCGGCAATCCATGATTCTTTCCATGACCGCTTAAACCCAAGCATGAGCGTGTAACAACCAAGTAATTGTGTGTGATGTAGCGGCGAGCTAGCAGGCAAGTGCCTACCAAAAAGACGCACAGTTTGCTCCGGCGGTGCCGTAGAGATAATCCAATCAAATACCCCAAGCTGCCCACTATTTTTATCCTGCAAATGCCAACCATCTGTACGCTTTTCATTTAATGGGGCAACTTCAGTATTCAGGATAATCTTAAGGCTGTAAGCCAAATACTTGCATAGGCTATTCATTTGCGGTGTCGCCACATAATGTGACTCAAACCATAAACTATCACTGTGCTTATTATCAGCCGATAGCACAGCGATCTTCCCCACCCATTCAGCTATTACGCCATCGGCAATCAGGGGCGCAATAAATTTCTGAAAAGCCTCTGTCCGCGCCGTAAAAAACTGTGCGCCGTGATCAAAATAAAATGGCTCGGCATAGCGTGTGCTCATGCGCCCACCAACACCGCGTGCTTTTTCAAATATTGTAACGTCAGCAATATCGCCTAACTCACGCGCTAAAGTTAAACCAGATAAGCCCGCACCAATAATTGCAATACGTTTTCTCATGGATACCTCCGCATATAGGGAATGACTAGATAAAGGGATGTAACAAAGAGGACAGTATGGATCAGCAGTGCAGTCACTTAAAACATGAGAGGTTTTAGCTATCACAAGGTAGTATTTTCTGCATAAAAGCACTTAGTTTTTCATTAAATTTTTCACGTGCTTCAATATTTACTAGATGACCTGCATCTTGGATAATGACAATCTCAACATTAGGTAAGTAACGTGTCAGCACTTGGGCTGTCATGATACAGGGAATATCTTTACTGCCAGCAATGACAAGTGTCGGCAAATTGAGCAACTTCAACTGCGCTGTAAATTCTTCAATTTCAGGCAAAGGCTCTAAAAATGCACTCAATATATTAGCAATGCCATGCCCTTGATGCTCTAAAAAACCCATACGCACAAATTTTGCGTCATTCTCAGTTAAGCCAGATTCAGAACCCCAAACATACTTTTCACCCGCACGATCCAAGCCTTCTTCCCTTATAGATTGGGCAAACTGTTTTGCAATTTTCCTAATAGAATTGGGCACCATTTTACTAGAAGGATAAGAGGCTAAAACAAGCCCCTTGAATTTATCTGGATGACGTAACGCTGCTTGTAAAGACACTGCTGCGCCTAATGATAAACCACATAAAATAGGTTTTTCAGCTTTACTATGTTCCATGACACGTAACACATCTCCTACAAGAGCCTCTGCTGTATAACAAGCCTCATCTAAAGGGGCGTTACTGCGCGCATGCCCACGCAGATCATAACTTACAACTTTATAGCGTGATTTAAATACCGAAACTTGACCACGCCAATTGCGAGCGCTTCCAGACAATCCGTGAGAAAAAATAATAGAAGAGCCCTTTTCTTCACCTTGAATATCAATAAAAAGATTACTTTTTTCACTCATAAATAATGACTCTCAGCATGATGCGGCAAGCATTCAATGGTGCAGAATATCGACGCGAGGAAGATCACAAACAAAGGACTTATATAAGCCAATTATGAAGACTGCAGATGAGTAGTTTGTGCTGTAATACAACAAAGGAAAACTAGAGAACAAGCTAAGCTTTAGGGATAAATAACTTACAACTCTAGCCCACAAATAAATTGACTATACCCTTCGTACTTGAAACCACGGCATTGTTGGCTGCGTTCATTCACCCCAGTCACATAGTTTGTCTATGCTCATGGGGTTCTCTCTTTTGCCGCCTCCCCGTGATTCCAATTACTTTGGGTATAGAAGAGTTACATGAGGTCTTTTAAAGAAAGCTTCAAAGTATACTTTATAAGGATACATAGGAAATAGCCCATTAATATAGGCTTAACTACAAAAAAAGATGGTGCGCTAGGAGGGAATCGAACCCCCACACCTTGCGGTACTGGAACCTAAATCCAGCGCGTCTACCAATTCCGCCACTAGCGCATTCAGGGGCAGCCATTCTACCAATGAGTTTATAATTCTGGCAAGTTTTTTTTAATAAAACTCCCTTCTTGTCTCATTATAGATTGAGCGCACCCTACCAAATATATAGGTATCATGCGTTTGCTAATTCATATCTTGCATGTTAAATTTCTAGCCATTTTTAAGACCTCTCTCCTATTCGTTACTCCCAAGGTTTTTATATGAAGTTTATTGATGAAGCAGTTATTGACGCAAAAGCAGGTGATGGCGGCAATGGCTGTATCAGTTTTCGTCGCGAAAAATTTATTCCTTTTGGCGGCCCTGATGGCGGCAATGGTGGAAAAGGCGGCGATATAGTTGTTATTGCTGACAACAACTTAAATACGCTCGTTGAGTATCGTTATCAACGCTCATTCTGCGCTAGAAATGGTGAGAAAGGGCATGGCGCAGACTGCAATGGACGTGGCAGCGATCCCATTATTCTAAAAGTACCCGTAGGGACAGTACTTATTGATGAAGAATCTGGTGATACCATTGGTGATTTAATTGAATCAGGCCAGAGTGTTTGTATCGCAAATGGTGGAGTGGGCGGACGAGGAAATCTTACCTTTAAGTCCAGCACCAACCGAGCCCCTAGAAAAGCAACGAGCGGAAAACTTGGAGAAAGAAGAAAAGTAAGATTCCAACTAAAATTATTAGCTGATGTTGGCTTGCTTGGCTTTCCTAACGCAGGAAAATCGACCCTACTTAGCGCAGTATCGGCAGCCAAACCTAAAATTGCAGACTACCCTTTTACAACACTCATTCCACAACTTGGCGTTGTAAAAGTAGGCTTTCTTCAAAGTTTTGTAATGGCAGACATTCCAGGCTTAATAGAAGGTGCACAACATGGACATGGGCTTGGCATACGCTTTCTTAAACACTTAGCACGCACGCATCTTCTTTTACACGTTATTGATATTGCCCCGTTAAATAATGAGGATATTGTTGAAGGAATCGACATTATCGTCAACGAGCTCGGAGGCTTTAGCCAAGCTTTATCACAAAGACCACGCTGGCTTGTGTTTAATAAAAGTGATCTGCTTTCAGAGGAAGAGGTTAAGAATCAAATTGAAAATGTTCTTACCACGCTAGACTGGCAAGAACCTTACTTTGTCATTTCTGCTGCTACTCGAACAGGTACAGAAAGCCTATGCAAAGCAATTATGGCTTATCTTGAAAATTATCGAGAAAAAATAGAGCAAGACCCTGAATTTAAAAAGCAAGAAGAAGCTATACAGAATCAACTACAAGCAGAAAGCTTTAAAGTACTTTCAGGAAAAGCAAAACCTAATAAAACAGAAGAAGCAGACGCTGAAGATGGATGGCAATTTGAAGAAGATGATGAAGATACAGAAATGGAAATTATTTATACACAAGAAGATTAATAATCCGCTTTCTAACGTTCTGCCCTTTACAATACAGCTTATGCTGTTTTGTAGCGGTGGTGGCTTGAGTATAATTAGATTAGCAACAGATAAAAGATAGAGTTTAACAGCAAATAAAAAAGTCTCATGCGCCAATATCTTTATCAACGCACGAGACTTATCTTTACTGAGCAGCAGCTGCCTGCGGAACTTCTTCAAGAACAGGAACAGCGAGAGGAATAATACTAACGACTCGTCTTCTCATCTTTCCCTTTCTTGCATCGAACTTCACAAAGCCATCTACTTTAGCAAACAGAGTATGATCTTTACCCATACCCATATTAGCGCCAGGATGAAACTCTGTGCCTCTTTGGCGAATAATAATATTTCCTGCAATCACTAACTGACCACCAAAACGTTTGACACCCAATCGCTTAGATTGTGAATCACGACCATTACGGGTACTACCACCGGCCTTCTTATGCGCCATTGTCTTCTCCTCAATCTCTAACCATTAATCTTCACAATTTTAACTTGGGTATAATACTGCCTATGCCCCATATGCTTCATATGGTGCTTACGTCGCCTGAACTTAATAATACGAATTTTTGGCGCTCGGTACTGTTCAACTACCACAGCAGAAACAGTTGCACCTTCAATAAAAGGTTGGCCTACCGTCACCTGCTCACCGTTTACTAGCATTAACACTTTATCAAACTGAACTTGCTCACCAGTCAAGGATTCAATTTTTTCAACGCTTAATATCTCGCCTTCCTTAACACGGTGCTGCTTACCGCCTGCCAATATTACAGCGTACATAACTTACCTCTTCACTTTCACTCAAATTACCTATTTTTTTCGGTTATTCCTTTAACCTTTTTTGCGCAAACCCTTGCAACCTATTTATCCAATATCTTTAACGACACTAGAAAATAGGCGCGGATTGTAACTGAATTTAATTAAAATGAGAAGAACACTGAAACAAAGATCAGAATAAAAAAGCAACCTTTTTTTTCTCTGCCTCAATCAACCGGCACTTTAATACTGGCCCCCAATGAAAATGGCCAAACACCCCGCTTTTTTGGATAATACGATGGCAAGGTAACCACAGAGAAATAGGATTTTGAGCCACAGCACTGGCAACCGCACGAACTGCTTTTGGACAGTTAATTTGCCCAGCAAACTCACTGTAGCTTAAGGTTCTACCGTAAGATACCTCACTTAAGGCTAACCAAACACGCTTTTGAAAAATTGTGCCGGTTATTAATAAATTAACCGAACTAAAAGTAAGTCCCTCACTTAAAACAGAAAGCGCACCCCAGTAATAATCAATGTTATTTTGCAGCTGAGAGATAGAAAAATGAGGCCACTCAGCTCTCTCAAAAATCTGCCATTCTTTTTTATGCGCAAATACAAAAAAATCATTACGAACGGCGCAGTATGCTGAATCAACGCCTAAAAAAACAAGATTATTCTCAAAACCGGCAATGAGAATTTCACCTAAAACAGAAGGAAAAGTACACCAATAAATTACAGCGCCAGGGGCTAAAACGCCCCACTCTACTTTACTTTTATCAAACCACATATGACACCATACAGGTTACCTCGCATAAAGAAAAAAATTTACCGTTTTTTATCTTCAAGTAAGCGAACAATTGCCTGAGCAACTTTTGTCTTTGTATCCTGAGCAAGCTCTTTATGAATCATTAAAAATAACTCCTTGAGAAAACCCGCCTTCTCAGACGCCATTACACTAAACAAAGCCTCTACCAGGTTATCCGAAGTACATTCATTTTGTACGAATTCGGGAACAACCATTCTTTTAGCCAAGATATTAGGCAAGGATATAAAAGGTATTTTAACCAAGGGCGAGATAATCGCATGACTTAAACGCCCCCAGCGATAACCCACTACCATTGGCTTCTTGTATAACAAAGCTTCAAGTGTTGCCGTACCAGAAGCAAC
Organism: Klebsiella pneumoniae; assembly: GCA_945860125.1. Taxonomy (GTDB): domain Bacteria; phylum Pseudomonadota; class Gammaproteobacteria; order Pseudomonadales; family CAMAPQ01; genus CAMAPQ01. Next base: position 7,715 of record CAMAPQ010000064.1, on the reverse strand, counting down.
TAAAGCGATATCTGAAGATTGTAAAACAAGGCGCGCATTTCCATCAAAAAGATATAACGCATCTCTAAACTCACGACTTAATAGATTTAACTCTAACTGCTTCTCAAAAATATTGCGGCATACTGTATCGGCAAAAGGAACACAAAAACGTAATTTTGGATCTTTTTTAAAGGCTTTTATCATCGTTTCTAAAAACACCGGCGCCATCCATTCAAGCTCGCCTTTACGACTACCAGGAAGCACGGCAACCCAAGGCGCAGAAGTCTCGATTACGATAGATGGGAACGCTGAAGATAACTGAAGACGAGCTGCATATTGATCAGAAACAAGAGGGATCTGATCAGCTAACGGATGCCCCACATACTCAACAGGCACCTGATACTGATGATAAAAATCACGCTCAAAAGGAAAAAGCACTAGCATCAAGTTCACTGTATTTTTAATTTTATGTGTACGGCCTGCGCGCCATGCCCAAACTGAAGGACTCGCATAATGAACTGTCTTTATGCCTGCTGCATGCAGTGTTTTTTCCACGCGCAGATTAAAGTCAGGCGCATCTATACCGATAAAAACATTGGGTTTTTCTGATAAAAAACGAGCTCGTACACTTCGCAATATGCGATATAAGCGAGGAAAGTTTTTAATGACATCTACAATCCCCATAACAGACAGCTCATTCATGGGCACCCAGCTGTCAAAACCCTGCTGAATCATTAAAGGGCCGCCAATACCAACAAAACGAGCCTTGGGGTAATAGGCTTTTAAAGACATCATTAAATGAGCGCCTAGCGCATCACCAGAGGGCTCTCCAGCGATTAAACCTATCAGCATTTGCCTCTCCCTAGCCTTAAAAATTAACGAGTAATGCCTCTTGTTGCCACGCGTAATGAATCAATGAATAAAGTCAGCTCAGGTGAAACAGGCATTAAAGCAAGCGCGTCCATTGCCTCAATTAACGTTAAATTTTGCTGATAAACTATTTTATAAGCCTGCTTAATTTGGGCAATAAGCTCACTAGAATAATTTTTTCTTTTCATTCCCTCCAAATTTAAACCACGTGCGCGCGCCATATTGCCTTGCACCATGACATAAGCAGGAACGTCTTTATTGACGGCTGAAAACATTGACGTAAAGCTATAGGATCCAAGCTTGCAAAACTGATGAATGCCCGTAAAACCACCTAAAATAACGCCATCACCCACCCAAACATGCCCAGCAACAGTTGCATTATTTGCGAATACAGTGTTACTACCAATAATGCAGTCATGCGCAATATGAACATAAGCCATAAACCAATTATTATCGCCTATCTTAGTTTCACTGTTATCTTGTACCGTACCACGCTGCACAGTTGCAAACTCACGGATTGTATTGCCATCACCAATAATCAACTTAGTGGGCTCACCACGATATTTTTTATCCTGACAATCCTCACCTACCGAAGCAAACTGATAAATTTTATTATTCTTTCCAATAACAGTAGGACCTTTAATGACAACATGAGGACCCACCTCTGTTCCCTCGCCAATCACAACATGAGGGCCAATAATAGAATAAGGACCAACACTAACTGTTGCGTGAAGCTCAGCGCTTGGATCGATAATGGCAGTAGGATGAATAAGAGAAATCGACATATTTTAAAAAACCATCATCATTAATTGCTACAAGGGTCTCGCCGCAAGTAAAAACTCGCCCTGAGCAATGACCTCATCCTCCACCCACGCATGCGTCTCAAACTTCCAAATATTTCTCCGTTCAGAGATAAATTCTGCGCATAATTTTAGCTGATCGCCAGGTCGCACAGGTTTACGAAAACGAATCTTATCAATAGCAGCAATAAAAAAAATCAAACCTAAGCGCTTATCTTCAGGAATACTTAAAGATGCTAATAATCCACAGGATTGTGCTAGCGCCTCTAAAATTAGCACGCCAGGCATAATAGGATTATCCGGAAAATGCCCTACAAAAAAAGGTTCATTAATAGTGACGTTTTTAAGCGCAACCAATCCAGACAGCGTCTTAAAAGATAAAACACGATCAACTAATAAAAAAGGATAACGATGAGGTAATACCTTCAAAATATACCCAATATCGGCTAAAGGCGCATCAGACTTTTCAATAACCAACATTTTTTCTTTAGTAGGACGAATAACAGATTTTGTCATAATAATTTAAACTTTATCTTCCATGCTCTGACCATAGGGAAAACCATTTTCCAATTTTTTTAATCTAGCTTCAAAATTTTCAAAGCGCCTCAAACGCGCAACCATTTTTCTCCAGTCTTCAGCCTCCATTAAACCTGTACCTGAAGCGTAGGCACCAGATTCATGAATTGATTTTGTCACCTGTGCCTGCATACCAATATGGACATTATCTGCCAGCTCAATATGACCTGCAAAACCTGCGGCACCTGCAACAGTACAATTTTCACCTATTCGGGTACTGCCCGAAATACCAACACAACCTGCTATTGCTGAGTTTTTACCAATGCGGACATTATGTGCAATTTGTACCTGGTTATCGATAATAACACCGTCTTCAATGATGGTATCTTCAATCGCCCCCCTATCAATGCTAGTACAAGCACCAATTTCAACCCGATCACCAATAATAACACGTCCAACTTGAGCGATTTTCACCCAACCCTCTTGGCTTTTAGCAAAACCAAAACCATCCGAACCAATAACAGTACCGCTATGAATAACAACGTTACAACCAATTTTAACCTGATGATAAACAGTTATATTAGGATGAAGAAAAGAGCCTTTACCAATATGAACATCGCTCCCTATAACGCAATTGGGCGAAATAACAACGTCACTTTCAATAATGACTCGCTCACCCAATACAACATGCTCACCAATAAAAGCAGAAGGGGCTACGCTTGCTGAAGAGGGAACAATAGAAGATGCGCACACACCGAATCTTCTAGGTTTCACAGACAAAAACCAGTGCGAAAGTTTCGCATAAGCAAGGTACGGATTTTCGCAAATTAATTTGTTACCTGAAAAAAAGACGCTCTCCCCTTCAGATAATAAAACAGCCCCCGCTTTCGTATCGCCAAGAAAACGACGATACTTAGCATTAGCAAAAAAAGTAATCTGATCGCCTGTAGCATTCACTAATGTTGCAAGACAACTGACAATATGTGAAGGATTACCCACTAACCGAGCATCTAAATATTCACAGATCTCTTGTAGCGTGTAACTAGGCATCAACACTCATCCTTATTTTTATTTTTATTTTGTCGCGTTCAATTTATCTGTCACTTGAGCTGTAATATCAATCGTTGCGGCTGAAAATACCACCGCTTGCCTTGCAAGCACAATGTCATATTTTCCGTCTTTAATGACCAGATCTAAAGCTTTTTCAAACTTGGGACCAAGCGCTTTTAAAATATCTTGCTGTCCTTCTTGCTGTCTTTTCTGCCATTTCTGACCCATGAAATTGTAATCAATTTTTTTATCGTCAATTTCCTTTAATAATTTGGCACGTTGATCCTGACTCATGACAGCACCATCTCGCTTTTCTTTTTCAGCAAGATCTTTAATAGATTTTTCAATTACCAATATTTCATTTTTTTCTTTTTCAAGGGACTGCTTTAAATCCTCAAGCATCGCCTGTGCCTGCTGAGACTTTCCTAATGCGGCAAGCTGATCAATGACGGCAATCTTTAAATCAGCCGCTACGCTATAACCTGACAACATAAATAATACAAAAAAAGCGATTGATCTACTTAGTATGCGCGCATTAACCATCACGAATAATCTCCTTAAAGTTGCAAAAAAATCAATTAAATATGAGCCTCTAAAAACCAAAACCCAAAGAAAAATCAAATACTCGAGGATCATCACCTTGCGCATCGTTAAAAGCTTTAGCTAATGTAAAAGAGAGAGGGCCAATCGGGGTAACCCAAGTTAAACCAACGCCTGCCGCATAACGAATCTGGTTAAGCGAAATATCCAACCCAGGTTCTTGATCACGATATGTATCAAAAACATTACCACCATCAATAAAAAATACGGTTCTGACCATACGCTTATCTTTTACAAAAGGTGCCGGAAAAATAAGCTCAATACTTCCTGCTGTAAGCACGTTACCGCCAAAAGGATCCGGCGGCAAAGCAGAATCTTTGGGGCCCAAACTTCTTGCATCATAACCACGAACAGAACCAATTCCACCCGCATAAAAGTTCTTATAAAAGGGTAGGCGATCAGTATCAATATAACCATTCCCATAACCAAGATCAGTACTCAAGCGGAAAGTAAGCGACTTAGTGAAGGGCACGTATCGCTCGCCCTGATAAGTCAATTTATAATATTCTAAATCAATACCAGGCACCGCCACTTCCAAGGAAAGATTATTTGAAGCACCCCGATCAGGTAATAAACCCGTATTTAATGTGCTACGCCGCCAAGAAGCAATAAGATTAACAGTTGAAAACTCTTTCTCCGCTTTATCACCAGAAACAATAGGATAAGTAGCGCCAATAAAATCAACAACCTCTCGTGAGGAAAAAGCATTAGCTTTGATATTTGTTTTATCAAACCCTACAGAGAAACTCAGCCGCTCCTCTTCACTAATAGGGTAACCGAAACGAACATTGGCACCAACGGAATCAGCACTAAAATTAGATAGATTCGCCTCAGCATAGTTTGTTTCATTAAAATAAAAATTATAGCCACGACTCACACCATCGACAGTGTAGTAAGGATTTAAATAAGAAAAATTATAGCTATTACGAAACTTATTACGCTGAAGCGCAAAAGCAACCTGATTTCCAGTTCCTAAAAAATTAGTCTGCTTAACATCAGCTGAGAAAATAAGCCCTACATCAATTTGATAACCAACACTAGCCCCAATAGAACCAGAGGGTTGCTCTTCAACAGCAAAATCAAGATCCACTTGATCTTCAGTACCTGGCACCCGTGGTGTATCAACGTTAATCCCACGCCTAAAAAAGCCTAACTGCTCTAAACGAGCGCGAGAACGATCAATTAACGCTGAAGAAGCCCAAGTTCCTTCCATTTGACGCATTTCCCTTCTTAATACACGATCTTCGGTTTTTTCGTTCCCAGAGAAGTTAATACGACGAACATACATTCTTTTGCCGGCATCAACATAAAAATTAATATCAACCTGATCACTTGCCTCTGAAAGGTCAGGCACACCCTTTACTTTTGCAAGGGTATAACCCTCATTACCCAATCGTTTAGACAAAAGATTTTCAGTTAATGTAATAAGATTCTGAGAAAAAACTTGGCCATTTTTTAAAATAATTAAAGCAGCAAGATCTTTTTCTTTAACCGGTAATTTACCGACCAGCCTAATTTTCCCTAACTTAAACTGCTTTCCTTCTGACACATTTACAGCAACATAAACGCGTTCTTTATCAGCAGAAATAGAAACCTGGGTTGACTCTATTGTAAAATTTACATAACCACGATCAAGATAATATGAACGCAAACTCTCTAAATCTCCAGAAAGCTTCTCTTTTGCATACTTATGATCACCCTTGAAAAAAGACAAAAAATGCTTTTTTTTCAGCTGAAAAATCCCTTTCAACTCTTTATCAGAAAAATTTTTATTACCCACAATATTAATATGAGCAATACTTGCAACATTTCCTTCTTGAATAGTTATCTTTAACTTTACTTTATTATCAGGAAGCGGCACTGCTTCACTTTTAACACGGGCGCCATAACGACCCTGAGCAATATATTGCCTTTCAAGCTCAACTTTTACGCGATCTAAACTCGCACGCTGAAATACATTGCCTTTTTGAAGACCAGACTGCTTTAAACCTTCTTTAAGGGTATCCGTATCAATTAACTTATTACCATCAAAATCAATTTTGCTAATGGTAGGTCTCTCAGAAACACGCACAATAATAATATTACCTTCACGGGCAATATATACATCATCAAAATTACCTGTACTAAATAGACGATGAATCGCACCAGGTATCTTATCTAAAGAAACTCTGTCGCCTACTCGAAAAAGTAACTCTCTTAAAACAAAACTGGCCGAAATACGCTGTAAACCCTCAACACGAATATCTTCAATAAGAACTTTATCATTAACCTGCTGAGCACTTAATAGCGATTCCTGAGCTTCCACACGCTCAACAAAAAAAGGCGCCATAAGCAAACAAGTGGAAATAATAGATGAAAATAGAAAAGACAAAATAAAGGGCTCAAACTGATTGAAGTTTGTTTTTTCCACTGACTCCCCACATCCAAAAATAAAAGATTAAATCTTGCCGCAAAAATAAAGTGATAATCTAAAGCAATCTTATAATATCGTTATAGAAAGCAATCGACATCAACATAAAAAGAAAACCAAGACCAATATTAAGCCCCAGTTTCTGAACCTTATCAGAAAGAGGGCGCCTTGTAACCCACTCAATCACACCATATAAAATATGCCCACCATCCAAGACAGGCACAGGCAATAAATTAAGCACGCCCAAGCTAATACTAATGTAAGCAAGAAACTTAATAAAAGGCTGAAAACCCGCCTCTGCGGAATCAGCAGCTAAGGTTGCAATCGTAACAGGGCCACTCAGGTTTTTAACAGAAACAAGACCCGTAAACATTTTAGCGATTGTCTCAACAGTGAGAATAATTTTATCCCATGTTGCTTGCCCTGCGTGTATGAAGGCAGGAAAAAAACCATAACGTACATTTTTAAATTGCAATTTTGAGCTGGCATCTTCTGGTATTTGCAAGCCCACGCCGACCTGTGAAACTTGCTTACCGCTAACTGTCGTTAATTTAGGTGTAATAATGAGCGTTACTTGCTTACCATCACGATTAATAACAGTCGACAATGGCTTATCAGCATTATCCTGAATAACAGCAACCCAACTATCCCAATCAGCGATTAATTGGGCATTAACAAAGATAATATGATCGCCTGTTTTTAAACCAGCCGTATCAGCAGGACTACCAGCTTTGACCTTGCCAACAATCGGTAAAAATTTTGGCTCAACATGAATACCTAATATTTTTAGCGGATTAATTTCTGCTTGGTCTTTTAAAAATTGATCAATCGGTATTTGCTTCATTGCAGGCACAGAAGCACCCTTAGATAAAATGGTCACATCAATCACACCCGTATTACCAATACGATCAACCAAAGCCCAAATCACAGATTCCCAATCTTCAATTTGCTTGCCATCAATCGCAACAATTTCATCACCTTCAACGAAACCTGCGGACTCACCTAAAGATTGAGGTGTGACATGTTGAATAATTGGTTTTAAAACATCGGAACCATATAGATAAATTCCCCAATAAAGGACAAAAGCAAAAAGTAAGTTGACAATAGGACCTGCTGCAAACACAGCAATCCTGTTCAAAACTGGCTTCGAACTAAACTCTTCTGACATATCAGCAGGAGACACTTCACCCTCTCGTCGATCTAATAACTTTACATAACCACCCAAAGGAATAGCTGAGATATAAAAATTAGTATAACCACGAGTCCACTTGAAAAGTGGTTTACCAAAGCCAACTGAAAAACTTAAAACGCGCACACCAATTTTTCTAGCCATCCAATAATGGCCATACTCATGCACGACGACCAAGATACTCAAAGCCACAATAAAAATTAGTATATCTATCAGCATTTAGATCTATTCCTTCTCATTTCTATACCCTTCGCACTTGAAAACATGGCATTGTTGGCAGCTCTCACTCACCCCAATCACA
>CAMAPQ010000063.1 GCA_945860125.1 Klebsiella pneumoniae | reverse complement strand
TTGCTGACCGAGGTTATGACAGTGAACTGCTGAGAGAACAGATTCGAAAACAAGGAGGAACTCCAGTTATTCCGAGAAAAAAGAATTCGACCGTTGGCAATGAGGATATTGATTGGTGTCTTTATAAATATCGACATTTAGTTGAGAATTCTTTTGCAAGATTAAAACACTTCAGAGCGGTAGCTACTCGTTACGATAAGCTGAAAAGAAATTTTATCGGAACCATGGCTCTAGCTTGCGCTTTTATATGGTTACCGATGTGATGAGAATAATTTTGAAAGTTCAACAGGCCCTATACTAATGGGAGGTGGAGCCCTCATAATTTATGGCTTACCTGAGGCGGTTTTATTGCAACAAAAGGCCGTATCGTGATGGCTTTTTATGGGGCGCTCAATGTGGGATTTATGTTATCTGAAATTTTTATAAAGGGATTTATGCTTTGATGCGGCATATTACGATAGTGTGGAAACATGGATACTTCTCGCTGGTAACTTCTTAAAATAAAAATCGATAACTTAACAGCAAGTAAGGCGTAAAGCCATCTTATCCTTTATTGGAAGCAGTAGCGGGTTGAGATGCATATGGCTATATGCAAAAGGACGAACGGAAAATTAAAAACTAAACCAGCAGCTTAAGGCGTGCGATCTTTTACCTCAGTATAACTAATTACGCCTCGCATCCCATTCATACTTTAAATCGTTCGATAAACTCACGAAACAATATAAATAGGATCACGAGGCGCCAATTAATTACAACTCAAGTACACCTAGTTAGGTAACAGGTGCTTAACAGCATCTCTTTCTTCTTTCAATTCTTGTTCAGTTACTTGCATTCTTTCACGACTGAAATCTGAAATATCCAAACCTTGAACAATTTCAAAATCACCATTTTTGCAACGAACGGGGAATGAATAAATTAAGCCTTTATCTATACCATAAGACCCATCACTATAAATACCCATGCTGACCCAATCATTGGTAGCAGAACCGAGCGCCCAATCTCTCATATGGTCAATAGCAGCATTAGCGGCAGAAGCAGCGCTAGAGGCGCCACGCGCTTTAATAATAGCCGCCCCTCTTTGCTGAACAGTAGGGATAAAAGTTTCTTTATACCATTGATCATCAACTAAAGCAGAAACCTGCTTGTCACCTGCTACGGTACTTGCAATATCAGGATATTGAGTTGAGGAATGATTACCCCAGATGGTCATGTTTTGGATCTGTGTTGATGCAAGACCAAGCTTATGCGCGACTTGGCTAATTGCCCGATTATGATCCAAACGTGTCATGGCCGTAAAATTTCTAGGATTAATAGAAGGCGCATTACGCTGACAAATAAGCGCGTTGGTATTAGCAGGGTTACCAACAACCAATACTTTAATATTCTTATTAGCATGCTCGTTAATTGCCTTGCCTTGAACAGAAAAAATTGCTGCATTGGCCTCTAAAAGATCTTTTCTTTCCATCCCAGGCCCACGTGGTCTGGCACCTACTAGCAAAGCATAATCCGTCTCTTTAAAGGCAATATTTGCATCATCTGTCATTACAATGCTGTGAAGTAAAGGAAAAGCGCAATCATCTAACTCCATTGCCACGCCTTTTAAGGCTTCCAATGCAGGTGTCACTTCAAGCAGTTGAAGAATAATAGGCTGATCATTGCCTAGCATCGCACCTGAGGCAATGCGAAATAAAAGAGAATAACTGATTTGTCCTGCAGCGCCGGTAATGGTAACTCGAACGGGTTTTTTGCTCATGGGAGGCTCCTAATAAAAAACTTGTAAGGAATGCGTTCAGCAACCTAGGTTTTTCCTAGCTAGAACGGGGGCGGATTGTAATGGGAATTCCCCATAATTGCTATGATTCCAAAAAACAAGGGGGTTGAGGCAGGAGAAGCTTAGCTCATCTCTTAAAAAAAACATTATTTAGATGAAAAAAAAACTATCTTATTGATCTTTCAAAAAATAAAAAAAACCGGTTAAAAAATAACCAATCTGAGACGGAGCAAGTATTCTAGGTAGGTTTGAGCGTTAAAAACTAAGTTATCCCCAAAGTTATCCACAGGTTTTGTGGAAAAAAATAAAAGCTAAAAAACTTCTAATTTATTTTGCAGCGTTAGAATGCTATTCTTAGCGACCCCGTTTTAAAGATAAGACTAAGGTTGTTTTCTAGCTTGCTAAAGCCATATAAAAGTTTGTTTTTACCTATAAAAACAGTCTTTTTATAGTTTTTCTTTAGTAAAGAATTTAAGTTTTTTGCGCTAAGGCATGAAGCCGCGAGCCTTAGAAAGAACTTGACACTGAGATTTTATGTCATTACTTATTTCGTGATTTATTTTTATTAAGCTAAAGGTTATTCACAAATAGTGGCGTTTCATCTTATTTTTTCAATATCACGCTTTTTACTTTAAGCAGGCATAAAAAAATGACCCTTTTGTATGATCAAATAAAATTAGCACTAGAGGCGGCTTTTAATCCTGTCGTTCTTGAGCTTGAAAATGAAAGTCACTTACACAAAACTTTTCCTGGTGCAGAAACGCATTTTAAATGCCTTATTGTGAGCGCTGAATTTGAAGCTTTCTCTTCTGTAAAACGACACCAAGCTGTGTTTCATGCCATTGAATTTGCACGTCATCAGGGCTTACATGCTTTTGCTTTAAATACTTTTACACCCCGCGAATGGCCTGATAACAGTCATTTATCTTTTAATTCACCCAAATGCCAACACCAACCCTAAAGAAAAAATAAGGGAAAAAAATGAATCAAGAACAATCTTTAACTCAAAACACCTATCTTGTTGCTGCTTTTTATCTTTTTAACCAAATTGAAGCATGTGAAACTTTAAGAGTTAAGCTACTTAATTTTTGTTGTGACCGCGTTATTTTTGGCACTATTTTGCTCGCAAAAGAGGGCATTAACGGCACAGTCGCTGGTGAAAGCGATCATATTGCAGCATTATTTCAGTTTCTTAAAAGTTTTGAGGCATTTAAAAGTTTAACGCCGAGCTATTCACAATCTGTAAATATGCCTTTTCAAAAAATGAAAGTGAAACTCAGAAAAGAAGTGGTAACACTCGGATGTGAACTCAATGCACATACAAAAGTGGGCGAGTATATTGAACCTGAACAATGGAATAGTTTAATTGAAAGGGCGGATGTTCTTCTCATTGATACGCGCAATCACTATGAATTTAAAGTAGGTACTTTTAAGGGCGCGATAAGCCCTGAAACACGTTCTTTTAGGCAATTTCCAGGCTATGTTGAACAACAACTTAATCCACAGCAGCATAAGAAAGTCGCTATGTTTTGTACCGGTGGTATTCGCTGTGAAAAGGCAACGGCTCTTTTACTAGAGCAAGGCTTTGAGTCTGTTTACCATTTGAAAGGCGGTATTTTAAATTATCTTGCGCAAATACCCGAAGAAAAAAGTCTTTGGCAGGGCGAGTGTTTTGTATTTGATGAACGGGTTACGGTTAAGCATGGTTTAGTTCCAGGCCAATATGATATGTGTAACGTGTGTCGTCATACGTTAACGGAAGAAGAAAAAACGTCTCATCATTACCAAAAAGAAGTCTCTTGTCCTCATTGTTATCATGGCGGCTTAATTCCTTTTTAAATAGTGATATCGCAGATGCAAAAAATTCGCTTGCTTGCCGATGAAAATATTCCGTTTTTAGAACAGTTACTGCCAAGCAGTATTGAGTTGACCCAAGTACCTGGTAGAAAAATTTGTTCTGCATTATTAAAAGAGCAGGATATTTTACTCGTTCGCTCAGTCACAAAAGTTAATTCTGCGTTATTAGAAAATACGACTGTTCAGTTTATCGGTTCAACAACCATTGGAACAGATCACGTAAATTTACAAGCAATTCAAAAACAAAATATTGCGTTTGCACATGCGCCAGGCTCAAATGCCATGAGTGTTGTTGAGTATGTTTTATCGGCACTTTTTAATTTACACAACCAGCAATCTATTGATTTAAATACCGCTAAAATTGGCATTATTGGCTGTGGTCATGTTGGTTATAAATTGGCGTTTTTTTTAAAAAAAATGCGCCTAATGGTTAAGATTTATGATCCTTTTCTTGAAAAAAATAAGGCATTTAATCATGTTAAAACTCTGGATTTTTGCTCTTTCTCAGAAGTGCTCACCTGCGATATTATAACGTTACACGTTCCATTTACCGTAAAGGATTCTTTTCCTACTCATCATCTTCTCAATGAAAAAGCCTTATTTTCTCTTAAAGAAGAGGCGCTTTTAATTAATACGGCAAGGGGAGGCGTTATTGATCAGGCGGCATTAAAACGTTTATTATCTAAAAGAAAAAAACTAAAAGTCGTGTTAGATGTTTGGCAAAATGAACCTACAATTGATGTGGACCTAATGGAGCGCTGCACTTTCGCAACACCTCATATTGCAGGTTATGCCTTTGAGGGCAAAAGAAATGGCGTTATTCAAGTGATTGAGCAGCTTAAAAAATGGATGGTCTGTCACACATTGAATCACAACGATTCTTGGCCTGAAGCGCCTGCATTACCCGCTTTATCTCTTAATATAGATAAGACTGGTAATGAGGCAATTCAAAATATTTTTTTATCTGAAACTCAATCTTTAAAATCACAGACTTTAATTGAAAATTTGAGCGCCTATCTTGAAAAATTTTATTCTATTGCAGATGAGAGCACTTGCTTTAAAACGCAAATGTCACAAGCCTCTCATGAACAATATGGGGCTATTTTTGATCTTTATCGTAAAAATTATCCTATAAGAAGAGAAGCATTCGCTTATTTTGCAACTTCTTCCTTTTTTAATTTTGGTGGCTTGGCATAAAATCTTCCGAGCTTTCCTGGAATCATACCAAGTACTTTAGCTGTTTTTGCTTCTACCATTAAATAAGACTCTTTGTAACGTCCTGTGTAATCAAAAATATTAATATCTTCTCTGGTCAAATTTTGAATAAGCAACCAATCATCTATTTTTTGCGCGATATCGCTGTCTTTATTAGAAGCTAATTCTTTCTCAATAATGTCTTGAATAGTCCAACCAAAGTTAATAATTTTATGTGCATTTTCTTCATAAGGTAACCATCGATCAACCATTAAAGCGAGAGGGCCGTCATTAAACTGTTTACGTCGAAGAAGATCTCTATCCTCTCTGCTCTCAGGTAATTCAAGATAAATCCATTTAGGTATTTTACCCGGTATTTTATCAAGCACACTTAAGGGTTTATCCACAAACTCTAACGAACCGTGTGAAATAGGGCGATATTCATAATCTGAAAAAACAATTGCCAGCGGTCTTTCATTATAAACAATCCATACGCCGCCAAAAAGAGAGGAAAGCTGAATAAGGGCAATAATAATAATGTCTTTTTTCAAACCTACTTTTTCTGGTTTAAAAATAATAAAAGTCAGAGCAGGGCCTAAAATAAAATCAACCGCTGAAATAAGTTGCAAGCCTTGCCAGCCACCATCTGTATCAAATAAAAAGCCTGGATACCATTTAAAATACATAAGTGAAATAAGACTAATAAAAATAACAGCGCTTAAAAGTAAATGAGAAATAACAGCTTGTTTTCTTGTGATTTTTGCTAAGTTTTTAAAATTCATTATTATCCAACCTCCTTTTTTAAACACGTTTAATAAAAACGTAAACTTAAATCTATGGCTTTAACATTTTTCGTTAATGCACCTACTGAAATATAGTCAATTCCCGTACAAGCAATTTCTTGTAAATTGTGATCTGTTACACCACCGGATACTTCAAGCTTTGATCTACCCTGACATAAAATAACGGCTTCTTTAATATCCATAATATTAAAGTTATCAAGCATAATAATATCAACCTGCGCTTCTAAAGCCTCAATAAGTTGCGTCAAAGTTTCTACCTCAACCTCAATTGCTTTCCCTATATGCAATTTTCTTGCACAAATGACCGCCTCTTTAATACCGCCACAGGCTGCAATATGATTTTCTTTAATTAAAAAAGCATGATACAAGCCTAATCGATGATTAAAACAGCCACCCATTTTTACAGCATATTTTTGTGCCAAACGAAATCCTGGTAGCGTTTTGCGCGTATCTAAAATTTTAACGCCTGTATTTGCTATTTTTTGAGCATACTGGGCACTAAGCGTTGCGGTGCCTGATAGCGTTTGTAAAAAATTCAAGGCAGTTCTTTCTGCTGTTAGTATTTTTTGTGCGCAGCCATGAACGGTCATCCAAATTTGGTCTTTTTCAATCCATTGCCCTTCTTGCACTTTCCATTCAATTTTAAGCGTCGGATCAACCTGCTTAAACACTTCCATTACCCACGGCGCACCACAGCATATAGCGGCCTCTCGACCTAAAATATAAGCGCTCATATGCTTTTCATAAGGAATTAAATCACCTGTAATGTCTCCCTCACCGATATCTTCATTCAGCGCCAGCTTAACGAGGGGGGCAATATCTTTGAAATAAGTCTCATTAGGATGGAAGGGCGTCATAAATTATTCCTTTTGTGTCTTGAAAGTATGTGAATAAAAAAAGTAACGCGCCATTGTCGCTATTTTTCCAAGAAAAGAGAATTACCTAGCAATTTTATTTTTAAACAAAGGTTGCTATTAGCTATATTTAAAGAGTAACGCAGGATAACGAGGCTAATTTAGATGGATAAGCAACAAGACATAAATAATAAACATTTTCATGCGCTAATGAATGATTGGCAAAAAGAACTGCTGCATGATTTTTCAAAGAGTGAATGGGATAGTTGTGACACTTTTCATCTTAGACTTAAGAGAAAAATTTATGAGCATCACGCCTCCTCAGAAAGATGGTTATCGTCTCCTTTTATGCTAAGCGCCTTAAAGCTAACGGCGTTATTTGAGAATTGGTTTGCGCTTGAATTACTTAGTGAAAAATTTAAAATTAATTTAGGCTTTTTACAAGTGGCGTGTTTTAAATTATGTTTGCAAGATGAAACGGTGCTACATCAATTTTCTCATCCTTTTAGATTAATACTAAGAACACTCATTGAAAATGCCGTTATTTCATCAATTTTTAAAGAAAGTCATACTTTACAAATGATTGAAAATAAAACAGCACAGCTCAGCTTAAGATTACTTGAAAAAAATGATATTCAAGCCTCACACTGCGATTCTTTGCTTGAAGAGTTGAATGCGTTTCTCAAAAGCATAAATAGCACTCATGAGCCATTTACAGCGCGTTATTTAACAAAATCAGAACGTGGGAAAATCACCTGGCTTGCTCAAAAAAAGAAGCATGAAGAATGGTTAGCAACAACTTATCATGGCGTTACACTTCCCTTAATAGCTCATTTTTTCCTAAGTGAGATGGCCGTTATTCTTTTATCTCAAGCAGAAGACCCCTTAAAAATTCATGCTCTATTAAATGACTTATACCAAGCATGTTTAAAGCATAAAAATACAACATATGATGAGATGCTACAAATCCCTCAGCTTATTTCTAACTTACGTGAAATTCTTTTAAATGGGCACTACAATGCTTATGAAATGAATCACTTATTTGGTTTTTTAGAAGAGGAACTTCTATTTGATTCAGACCTAAAGTTTTATTCGTATGCTTTCACTATTTTAGTAAAAGATGATGCTTTGCCTGCAATCACAGTAAGACAAACTCAGCATAATGAATTTGAGCGCGCATTAAAAAAAGTGGTGGGAATGCAAACTTATCCTCATCACCCTTAAACTAAAGGAAAAAATGAGTTGATTGATCAACATTGCTTGCAAAGTATCACGCAGCATCGCTCGCCTAACTGTGATGAAAGACCAAAAAATATGTCCGTTAGCCTAATCGTATTACACGGTATTAGTCTGCCGCCGGGCGAATTTGGCGGGCAATATGTGCATGACTTATTTATGAATCAGCTTAAAACGGATCAGCATCCTTATTTTGAAAAAATTGCCTCTCTTAAAGTTTCAAGCCATCTATTTATTCAGCGGACAGGCGCGGTAATTCAATATGTGCCTTTTTATTTGAGAGCGTGGCATGCTGGCGCCTCTTCATTTAATAACCAACTGCGTTGTAATGATTTTTCAATTGGTATTGAGCTTGAAGGTGATGACGATTCTGCTTATGACGTAAGACAGTACAATTCATTAATGCCCATTTTAACTGCGCTAGGGAAATATTACCCCGCCACAAAAGAAAACCCCATTGTGGGGCATCAACATATTGCCCCAGGGCGCAAAACAGATCCTGGTGCGAGCTTTGACTGGCTTTTTTTACACAAAAATGGTTTTAGAGTTATTGATTAGTCTCGGCAGGCTTATCTGCTATTCGAGCACTAGCTCTAAGTTCCGTAATCATATTTTGTAAAATACTTCTTACTTCTTCTGCACAAGCCTCACTATTATTAGGATCATTAAATATTGTCGGCCACTCTTCTGGTGTAATAAGTTTAAAAGCCGTGCGCACTTCAGGTATTTTTTTAGGCAAACCAGGAATATTGATAAAACGTGTGTCAAAAAGCGACCCTTTAATTCTTGAGGGGAAGTAGTACAGCCATCGATCCCACTTTTCTGAAAGAAAAAAAGGATAACACCAACTTTCAGCACCTGTTTGCGCACAAAGCAGCAAAGGCGTTTGAGTATGTATTGCAATATCCATAAAGCGGTGACTTCTAAAGGGCGCAATATTCAGCCCATCGCTAAAGCTAGCATTGTCGCCTTCAGGCATAACCATCATATCGTTAAAACGACGATCAGAAAAAATCTTAACGAATTCCTCATAGTGAACAGCATGATCTACCTGAGTAAAATAAGTTGCTAGCTGCTTGAAAACAGGTACTTTATAGAAAAGACGGTGCGTAATGGCAACAGGGATACGATCTGCACCACCTGCCTGGCAATAATGCTTTAAAGCTGTTAGGCAATAAATAATGGGGGCATAAGCGGGGCCATGATTAAATACCCCAATTAATTTAGGGTTATCACGCAATATAGAGGCAAGAGGGGGGGTACTGTTTACCTGTACCACTTCACCCACGAAACGATCAATAACCCAGCTCGCTAATCGATAATAATCTTTGAGGCGACGTATCATAAAAACCCTCCATGGCACGGCTAATTTTATCCATGATGTATAAATCAAGATTTAAAAGTAGACTGCTTTTTCAACTAATGCTTATTATCCTGGCGGCCATTGAAAAGGGCGTCCCGCTAAAATATGCAAATGTAAGTGAAAAACGGATTGTCCTGCGCCTGCACCATTATTAATAGCAATTCTAAAGGCTTTTTCAATGCCAAGCTGAGCAGCTATTTTAGCTGCTGTCACCATGAGATGCCCTAATAACATTTGATCTTCATTCTGAGCATCAGACAATTTAACAATCACTTTTTTAGGAATTAATAAAATATGCGTAGGCGCTTGAGGATTTAAATCCTTAAAAGCAAGACATAAATCATCTTCATAAACAATCTGAGCGGGTATTTCTTTACGAATAATTTTACTAAAAATAGTCTCTTGTTCAACCACTTTTTTTATCCTTATCTTCTCTTTTAAAACAACGCTTCCAAGCTTAAAACAACGCTTTTAAGTTTAAGACGATGCTTCCGGTTTAAGAAGACGCTTCCAGTTTACGGGCTTCATTTTCTAGCATAATTGGAATTCCCTCTCTGATAGGATAAGCCAACTGTGACGCCTTACAAATCAACTCATCCGTTTTTTCACAATACTCAAGTGGCGCCTTAGAAACAGGACAAACTAAAATATTTAACAGCTTTTTATCAAACATATTCACCTTCCGATTATTTGATCGAAAGGTATCATAAGCTGTTACAAAGATTGCGTCCAGCTGATTAAAAAGGTGCGCCTTTCCATAAAATAGCCTGAAATTGTCTCATATTTATGATCAAAAGCATTCTGTAAATCAAAGCTAATCTGCTTATCTTGATCTAGATGATATTGATAATTAAAGCCTGCAATTGCAAAACCAGGGATAGATTGCGTATTTTGTTTATCATCAAAACGACGACTTTCAGCTGTAAGGTTATAGCCAAAAATATGCTGCCCTAAAGCATAGGAGGTGGTGTATTTAAATAAACGCTGTGCACGCCTTGGTAAGAGTAGGGAGGTTTGTTCATCTTCAGGTTTAAGCCAAGTAACATTGAACATATTTTGCCACTGGGTATTAGAGGACATATAAGCTGCATATTTCCAGCTTGCTTCTGCACCTTTAATTTGAGCTGAAGAAATATTATCTGGTATGTAATAACCACCGAAAGCAGCGGCAGCATCTGGTGTAAAAGCAGAGACAATTAAATCTGAAATACGTGTTTTAAATAATGCAAGCTCTAAAGATTGCGCTTTTGCTTTCCATAAATGTTTCCACTCAAAACTTTCTGACTCTTCTGGCGTAAGGTTAGGATTACCTCTTGAATAAGTACCCGTCGCATAAAGCTCATTAAAGTTAGGCGCTCTAAAAGCTGTGCCATATTGAATGCCTGTAAAGTAAGCCTCTGTTATTTGACTGCCAACGCCTAAGCTCACACTATTAAAGCGCTGAAAACTATCATTATCATCCGTTCGCACACTCCACTGGGTGCTTAATAATGCACACTCTTTTTCTTTTAAAAGAACATGATCGCCCATAATAAACGCACCCAAATTATTTCTTTCATCATTATTTTGCAAAGTAAAATAAGGGGAGGTGATATCTGCTTTTTCTTTTTCTGTCTCAACACCTAAAAAGTATTGATGTGAATCACTCGCTCGCCATGAATTTTCAACTGAAACATTCACACGCTGCGTTTGATAGGTGCTTGTTTGATATTGATTAGCAACATCATAATCTGAACTTGTACTTTTATCTTTGCTTTCAAAAAAACTGGCAGCTAATTTGGTTGAAAAATTTTCAGACAGAGGGAGCTGAGTGAAAGCTGATAAAACATCTTGCCTAAAGTCTGTTTCACCCTCAGAACCTGAGCTCAAAAAAGTATTGCCGTCATCATATTCTGATAGCCCTTGCTGATGAACAAAATCCGCACCACTTGCAATAGCACCCTGATTTCGCCAGTGAAATTCAGCTTGTTCTTGGTGAATACCATCTTTATCTTCAGCAGTTAGAGCAAGTTTTTGATCGGTTGCATTTTCGCCTTTAGTTGTGGTGCCAGTAAAACCACCAGAAAAATCATTTTGATCGATTCTTGTTTGACCATTAAGATTGAAAAGGTAACTCTCATTGTTACCTGCGCCAACGCTCATATTGGCTGATTTATTCTGTGGTTTTTTCACAGTAATAATATTGATCACGCCACCAATAGTATTAGCACCATATAAATTTGCACGCGCACCACGAATGATTTCAATTTGCTCTATGCTTTTAATATTAAGTTGATTCAAATTACCAGAATCTGTTGTTGCAGTATTAACAGCAACGCCATTAATGAGAATTTTGGTGTGATTAGAATTTGTACCACGCACAAATAAACTGGCCTGGCTACCACGGGGCCCAGTTTGTGTAATATCAATTCCCACGAAACCATTGAGCAAATGCTCAATATCTTGAGCGCCTGAGCTTTCAATCATTTGTTTTGTAATTAAGGTGCGTGAAGTCGATGACGCCTCTAAATTATCTGTATTTTTAGCGGAATGAATATAAATAGTGCGCAAATCTTCATCTTTTTCGACAGATTCTGCCCAGGAAGGAAAACAGATAACTAATAAGTGGCAGGCACTAAAAAACGTTAATAGTGTGAGATTCACATTTGGTTGTTTCATAAAAAGTTCCAATAAGCTTTGATTGCTTATAAAAGTTATTAGGGAAAGTTAATGTTGTTAGATAGCTGAAGTTTGGGTGAGATAACTAAGCCAACATAACTAGGACTTACGCAAAATTGTTCCAGCAAGGCGTCGCGATGAAGACAGTACAAATCGTACGACGAAGCGCGACAACAAAGCTGGGCGGTTTGCGTAAGTCCTAATAACTAAACAATGGGCGCGTAAGATGACAACTTTTATATAAGGGGTCAAATGAATCGTTTTAATGATAACAATGAAAAAAAATCCATACATTATGGGAAGAATATGGAAAGAAAGAGGACTTACACCCCTTAGATAAATCAGTTAACACCAGTAATTGTGATTACTGGTGTTATTTATTCTGGTTAAAAACCCAAGTCCTATTAAACTGATTTGCTGTATCAGATTTTTTAAGTTATCTGATAACACTTTGAGCTGTGAAGTCATTTAATAACCTGACGCATTCTTGATGTCCTGCTTTAAGCGCTACATCAAGCACGCTATGTCGCCTAAAAAGACCTAAACGTTTTGTAGGCGACAAATCAGTAATGTTAAGCTGATTGTCGCTTAGTAATAATTTTAAAAGCGGTACATCATTTTTAAGCGCGGCTTGATGCAGTGGCGTCCACCCTTTCCTATCTGCTTTATTTAAGGTTTCTACGCGTGCAGGATCATTTAAAACACTCGCTAAAAAAGCCATGGCAGGTTTTGAATGGCTGCCATGCCTTGCGGCAAAATGAACAGGCGTTTTGCCGTCTGATGTGGGTACGGCAAGCAAGTCTTCTAATGACACGCCTTTATTCATAACTGCCGCTAATACATGAAAATGATTATTTTGAGCAGCATAAGTTGCAAAGGTATGGTTGTGCCAACCACTTGGTAAATATAAGGCTGATTTTTCAATGCCAAGATCCATTAGCATCTCGTGTTAAGCCAGTCTGTTCTTTCAGGATATTAATGACATCTCGATTACTTCCTTCTAAAGCCGAAATCAAAATATTTGTTTTATCTTTATGAGATAAAATTTTTATGCCCTATTTAGAAATGACAGCTCTTAAAACGGTACTGTCATTTTCTTTAATCGCATAATTTAATAAGCTTAACTTATGCGAAGTTTTTGAAATTATTTTTTTAGGTTTTACCCCTCTCTCAATAAGATTTACAATCAAATGAAAATTCTTAGTTTTGCACGCATAGGCTAAAATTTTTTCACTCACTACTCTACCTTGAAAAAACTCAGAGGGAAAGTTAGTTGAATCGAGCAAATAATTAATCACTTCATTATCTTCTAGCGTTATTGCTTTTTCAATTATTTTACTAACAAATCCAAGGCTAAATTTTTCAGTTTCATACTGTAATAAATGCTTAAAGTAATCTAATAACGCAATTTTTTCTGGATGATAAAAAAACAAATCAACGGTTGTTAAACCTAATTCTTTTGCAAACATTATATCTTTAAAAACCAACTTAAAAGTTGCTAAAGAAGCATTGCCTTTGATTAAATCAAAAAAAGACTTTGCCTTAACTTTATCTGAAGATGTATATAAATTACCACGTAAAAGATCAAGATAATTTTGATAATTTTCACTTTTTTCAGTTGAATTACTTAAATATAGATTCCATCTAGTATTAATTTTTTCAACTTTTTCTTTTAAGTGTAAAAGTGCAGAATTGTTATTACATTTCTCAGTTAATTGTTCTATAAAAAATTTGGCAGGGGATTGTAGCTGAGAGGAATCCCAATTTAAAAATGCAAACGCATTTATTGCTAATTCATTGCTAGGCAGGATGCCAGGGAAAATTTCTTGATAATATTTTGAACTTGCTTCAGAGATTAAATTTATAAATTCTATCGGGCTTGAACCTTTAAAATTTTCACCTAATACAAAAAATAAATTAATTGCTTTCTCTAAATCTTCAGACGTATCAGAAGTAAGGCTATCAATAATGTCAGACTTTTTTTCAGGTGAAAATGCGTCAATATAACGAAAAGTTTCACTTGGCGAGGTATTAAGAATTTTTGTGCTAAGTAAATTAATAATATCATTAAAAATGGCATCAGCATCCCAATGATAACTAAAGCCCTCCTCGCTCTCTTTCATATATTTTTCATTTTCAAGACTAAAGCTTTTATCTAATAATTTGTAAGTGATCACCCCTGATAGATTGTAAGTGATCACCCCTGATAGATTGAGGCGCGAGGCTGACTAATAGGTCAGCCACACCGTTTTTAAATTGTTGCGGGACTAAATTGGGATTGCCAAGGCGGGTGGTTCAATGTTGTTTTAATTGATGCATATAATCGGTCAAAGTAA
>CAMAPQ010000062.1 GCA_945860125.1 Klebsiella pneumoniae | reverse complement strand
TGTGCTTTCCTCGTTTGGATCAGGATGGCTGAAGTTGCGAGAAAAATAGGGAAAACACTTTATCAACTTAAACATGGATTACTTGATGATTATCTCTGTCAACAGCTCAAAAATCC
This sequence comes from Klebsiella pneumoniae, assembly GCA_945860125.1. Taxonomy (GTDB): domain Bacteria; phylum Pseudomonadota; class Gammaproteobacteria; order Pseudomonadales; family CAMAPQ01; genus CAMAPQ01. The sequence continues at coordinate 14,825 of CAMAPQ010000062.1, read as the reverse complement.
TTCGATTAAAATGAAGCTTGCGTAAGTCCTATAAATAAACCTGAGCCTATTCTTCGGCAAGGGGCTCAGGACGAAAGGAAAATTAAAAGCTAGAGCATGATGCTATTTTAACGGGCGTGATCTTTTACTGAATTTGAAATCATAAATAAATACCTGGTTCTATTGTGAACTATTGGTTTTTTAGTGCCTTTATTTTAAAAAGAAAAAATAATAACCGAAACACAAGTGCAATATTAAAATATTTTAGCGTTGCGTGAAGCGCCTAATTCAAAGTGGCAGTTTATGGCGTGGCGAGTGCATTATTCTATTTTTGCAATCCATTTTAGTATCTCTGCTACGCTTCGGTAAAGGTCGCTTGGTATTTCCCCATCAAGTGCGCTTTCTGCAAAAAGTCTTCTTGCAAGATATATGTTTTGCGTTACGGGAATTTTATTTGCAAGTGCAATTTCTTTTATCTTTAATGCCTCATTGTCAGCGCCTTTAACAACAACAATAGGTGCTTTTACTTTCCCTTTTTCATAATAAATACCAATGGCAAGGTGAGTTGGATTTGTGATAATAACAGAGGATTTTTGCGTCCTTTTTTGTTGCCCGCCGCCACCGCCCATTGCTAGTTCACGGTGTAATGATTTTCTTTTTCCTTTAATTTCTGGGTTTCCTTCCGTTTCTTTATATTCTTTCTTTTGCTCGTCTTTTGTCATTCTGAGCTCTTTTAAGTGAAAGTATTGTTGGAGCGCGTAATCTAGCGCTGAAAGTACGACAAAAAGAAGACCTGTGAATAAAAAAAGATACATCATGAGTTTTGAGGCTAAAGGTAGGATGCATTGTACGCCACAGTGGGGCAATTTCATGATATCGGCAAAGTTATGCTTGAAAATAAAATAAACAACCAGAACAAGGATTATGACTTTTACGACAGATTTGAAAAACTCAAAAAGACTTTTCATCGAAAAAATTCTTTTAAAGCCTGAAATTGGATCAATTTTTTCCATTTTAGGAATAATAGGATCCACCGAAAAAACAGGGCCAACATGTAAAAAACTGGCTGCAAGCGAAACGAGTAGTACAAAGCCTACAATATAAGCGATGAGGCTCATACTTTCGCTAAAAATAGTATTAATAATACTTGCAAGCGCTGTTTTAAAGTCTTCATTCATATGATTTGCTGGCAACAATATCATTGCCATTATTTTATCTGTGTAGTTATAACCAAAGACAATAAAAAAGAGAAAAATACCAATATAAATACTCGTGTTAACAAGCTCTTTGCTATGCGCAACCTGCCCCTTTTTTCTCGCATCTCGTATTTTTTTATGTGAGGGGGCTTCTGTTTTTTCTTGGCTAGAATCATCACTCATTTTAAAAGAACCTGAAGTTTGTTAAAAATGAAGTCTTGGTTATTTATCTCTGTTAATAAATAGGGCGTAATAATTGGAAGGTATAGGTAAAGCACAAACATACCTGCAATGCTTTTCAATGGCATCGCTAAAACAAATACATTTAACTGTTGTGCAAAACGGTTGATAAGTGCAAGACCAAACTCAACAAAAAACATTGCCATAACAAGCGGCGCTGAAAAAAGAATAATCCACTGCATGAGATGGTCTAGAAGAAGAAGTACTTTAAGTGTAGTGTTCACTGAAAGCTCGGGTAGCATATGATGAATGGGCCAAAGCTCGTAGCTTTTATAAACAACTAATAAAAATGAAAGAAAACCACCCATTATAAAATAAAGGGCTGCAAAGTACTTGTTTAATAAGATTGAAGTAGGAGAGGCGCTTGAACCAAGTGTCGCATCCATTTGATCCGCATTTGAGGCGCCTCGTTGATTATCAATAAGGTCGCCCATACCCTCAAAAATCCAAAAAGGGATTGCTGCAAGAAAGCCTAAAAATAAGCCAATGATAGCTTCTTTTGCTAAATATAAAATAGTTGCCGATGTAGGCATGTCTTGAAGATTGATAAGAATGTCATGGTTGCTATGTAGCATTGGCAGCGATACTGCTACAGCAAATCCAAGTCTTACAACGGTATTGTCAAGTGCTTGGTTGCTCATAAAGGGCAACACCATAAAAGCAGCAAATATACGCGCTGCACCAACAAGCAGCGCTTCAACAATCTCGAGGTATTCAAAAGAAAAAGATGCCATTCACCCCACCAGTTTGTGAATGTTTGAAAATATATCCAGTGTAAACCGAAATATTTCTGTGCCAACCCAGCGCATGGTGAGATATAAAACGAACACCGTTGCAAAAAGTTTAACGCCAAAAGGTAAAGTTTGTTCTTGTATGGAAGTAAGCGCCTGTATTAGGGCAACAATAAGACCAACAACTGTTGCAATAACCACAGATGGAAAGGAGAGAATCACAACCAACCATAATGCGGTGGTTGTGAAATGCAGCAATTCTTCGGGTGACATACTATTTCCTTTATTATTTGTATGTGAGCACGAGGCCGTGCATCAGTCGCGACCATCCATCAACCATCACAAAAAGGAGCAGTTTAAAAGGTAATGATATCGTCATGGGCGATACCATCATCATGCCAAGCGTCAGTAATATATTAGAAACAACTAGATCTATGACAATAAAAGGTAAGTAAATTAAAAAGCCAATTTCAAATGCTCTAGTTATTTCTGAAACAGAAAAAGCCGGCAGCAAAATAAGTAAGTCATTTTTGCTAATATCTTTGTGGTACTTTTCTGGCCAAATATTTTTAGCGCTACTAAGGAAAAAATTAAGCTCAGTGTCCCGCGTGTTTTTTTGTAAAAAAACAATAAGGGGCTTGGCTATAACCTCTGCAGCCCGAGAAAGTTTTTTAACTTTATCTGAGCTAGGATCTGTTTGCGTTTGTTCGGAGAGTGAATACTGGTTGTATAGTTCATACATGTCGCTCACGACAGGCTTCATGATGTATAGCGTTAAAATTAATGCAATACCGTATAGCGTCATATTTGGTGGTATCTGTTGCACACCAAGCGCATTACGGATCAATGAAAGTACGATAGATATTTTAGCGAAAGAAGTGCCGATGGCAACAAGAATAGGCAGAAGCGTTAGGGCGCTACCTATTAAGGCCATGTCATATATTTTATCCGCAAAATTAATATATTGATCATTAATAATTGTGCCGGCCATATAGTCCCTTTTTTTTATGAAATAAATTGTGTTATTTGAACTGCTACTCTGTCTTTAATTTGAGTTAGCTCACCCACCGCGAACGCTTTGTCCATAATGCAAAGATGAACAATAGTTGTTTGATGTGATTGAGTAAGACCTAGGCTGTAATTAGGTTTATATTTTTCAACTTCTTCGGCATTTACAAGCCTTTCTTCAATTTGAAAGCGCACAGTAATCGGCGTGTCATCGAGCGCTTGCGGTGAATTTAAGTTAACCAGTAACGCTCTAAAGCTCTCATGTTCATTTTGATTAATTAAATTTGAAAAGATAACGTCAGAAGTAATAACCGCTTTTTCACCGTCTATTTTTGCAAGAATAATGCTGCTATTGGGCATCATAATATAGACGTTTTGTTCAGCGTAATAATCAACAAGAATAATATCGCCTATTTCAAGATTAATTAAGTCTTCCCTTTTTAGGCTGGTAAAGCCTTTATTAATGCTAATTTTTATAGGGATCTCATTTTTCATTATTACGGGTGTTTTAAGTGAGAAACCTTGCAGCCACCGAGTGAATTGCAACATTACGGCTGGGCTTGTTGGTATTAAGCTGAGATAAAATCGGTTATGGGGCATTTCGCAGCAAAATATAATCGGTGTTATTTGGTCATACAGCTTCGTTTGATAGGCTTCAATCGCTGTAACAGAAATAGTTTTTTTATTTATGTTTTTTGCAAAAGAGTGCGTTAAAAAATTAGAAAACCAGGCAAGAGAAGCCGGCATTAATTCAGTGGTTAACTCAGAATAAGGAACGCCAAGGCCAAGCTCAAAAAGAAAGTTAATAAAAGCCTTTTCAATAACGACAACAATTTCACACTCGAGAATCGTTAACTTAACGACAAAGCTAGATTTAATTGCTTGCAGTGATTGCGTAAGGGGAAAAAAATGGGCTGAATTTTGTTTGAATTCTGCGTGTATTTCTACTGCGCGCGAAGCAATAAGATTGTTGATTTCAGCGTGCTCTGTGGCAATATGCTGAAATTTTACGCTTGGGTTAAGTTTATTCACAAAAGTGTGGTCCGCTCTAATTGCTGCTGTATTCATTTAAATCTTGCTTGTTTAGTTTAGCTTGTTTTTTAATCAAGTCTTGTTTGTCGGTTAAATCTCAAAATATACCCTTCGTAATTGAAAACACGGCATTGTTGGCTGCGCTCATTCACCCCAATCACATAGTTTATCTATGCTCATGGGGTTCTCTCTCTTGCCGCCTCCCCGGTGATTCCAATTACTTTGGGTATAGAACAACTCAGGGTTCTTCAATAACAAATTGGATGTTAGCATCTGAATTATTCTCTTTTATTTTCTTTTTTAGTGTTTGTTGTTCTTTTTGTAAAAATTGATATTGATCTGCTGTCGCTGGTTTGAAAGTGATAACCATTACTTCGCCCTTGGCTAGCAGTGTGATATGTGTATCTTGTAAAAAACTTTCTGTCACTTGAATTGTAAATTCTTGATTGTCTACATCAACAAAAACCTCTGCTTTATTAATTAAAGAAGCAGCGAGGCGATAGATGCGCTCAATTAATTGCTCCGTTGTTTCGGCTGGCTCTTGATGCGTAACGTGTGATGTTTCAGGTTGCACAATTGAATTTGCATAGGCAGGAAAATAACTGCCTGTTATTTGTATTTCATCTTGAGTGCTGTCGTCTTTTATTTTTTCACCCATTATTTCTGCCTGCTTTTTTTGATCATGCTCGGCATCTTTAGCTTTTAATTCTTTTGAATCTATCTTTTGTTTTTCATTTTGTGGCACATCTCCCTCTTTGCCTTTCATTTTTGATAAAGGCTTTTCTGGGCTTTGCTTTTCGTTTTTCACGTCAGAAGGCATCGGGTTTTGACATTCTTTTAGGGGGGCGGCTTCTTCACCGGCTGGCGCCTCATTTTCACTTGTTTTTTTCTGTATTAATTCGTGCGTTAATTCTTCATCTGTAGATGATTGTGAGAGGGGTTCATCGAGTGCGCTAAAGAGTGCATCAAATGGGCTCTCGTCTTCATGGTGCGGGAAAGTTTTATTAAGGTCATCAATCTGCTTTGCTTGAAAAAGCTGAAGTTGCTTAGTGTTGTTATTGCCATCTTGATTAATCATCAGTCGCCTCTTTGAACATATAAAGCTATTTCAATTGCTATTTTTTGCCCTGCTGGCTATATCTTCAAGTTCCATTTCTTCCTTATAAAGAAGAAAACCTTGTTCGATTTTAGTGATGTCGTCATGAATCTCTTCTATTTTTCTTTTTTCTTTATATTTTTGAAAATAGGTTATTTTTGCGGCTTCATACGCTTCTTTTGCAAGCTCTAATGCTTTTTTGGCGTCATTAATACCTTGTATTTTTTCCATTTCTTTTAGGTGAAGATCACTAACATGATGATGATTAATATTGACCTCTTTCATAATCACGCCATTTCGGGCTTTTAGCTCTTCAAAAAGCCTGATTTTTTCTTTTTTCTTAAAAATAATAAATTCAGTAAGTTCTTTTTCTTTGCTTTTAAGTTCTGCTTCTTTTTCAGCAAGCGTTTGTTTTGCTTTAGCCAGTTCTCGCGTGGCTGTTTCTTCTCTTAAGAGTTTGACTTTAAGTAAGCTTTTAATTGGCATGGCGTTTTGGTTTTACCCTACTGTTTTTAAAAGCATTTGTAGTGTATTAGCAAAAGGCGTGAGATCTTTTGTCGTTTGCTGTAAGAACGCTTTGATTGCTTTAATTTTTTGTAAGGCTTCATCTGCTTCAAGATCCATTCCTGTTTTATATTCACCAACACGAACTAAAAGCTCAATTTCATTATATTTGGCGAGTAACTTTCTTAGTTTGCCTGCTTTCAACACATGTTCTTGACTTGCAATATTGGTCATGACGCGGCTTGTGCTGGCGAGGACATCAATTGCAGGATAGTGATTTTCCGCAGCCAGTTTTCTAGAGAGAATAATATGGCCATCTAAAATCGAGCGTGTCTCATCGGCAATCGGCTCTGCCATATCATCACCCTCAACCAGAATGGTATATAAACCGGTGATTGAGCCTTTATCTGACTGTCCTGCTCGCTCTAAAAGCCTAGGCAAGGTTGCAAACACAGAAGGTGGAAAGCCGCGCCTTGTGGGCGGTTCACCAGCAGCAAGACCTATTTCCCTTAAGGCGCGAGCAAAACGTGTGACGGAATCCATTAGGAGCAATACTTTTTTATTTTTATCTCTAAAATATTCTGCAATCGCTGTGGCAACATAAGCTGCTTTTGCTCTTTCCATTGAAGGGCGATCAGAGGTTGATACAACCAGAACCGACCTTGCCAAGCCTTCGGGGCCAAGCGTGTGCTCAATAAATTCTCTTACCTCGCGCCCCCGCTCACCAATGAGCGCAATAACAATAATATCGACTTCAGCGCCTTTGGTCAGCATGCCCATTAGCGTGCTCTTACCGCCCCCTGCTGCTGCAAATATGCCCACTCTTTGGCCTTCACCGATGGTGAGTGTGCTATCGATAGCACGACAGCCCATAGGGAGTGGGTCGACAATCACTTTTCTTGTCAACGGATTTGGGGGTGGGGCATAAACGGGGTAATATTCAAGATTTTTAGCGTCCGGGAAAGGTTTATCATCAATAGGGTTGCCAAGGCCATCTAAAATTCGACCTAACAGAAAATCCCCTACGGCAACTTGGTGTATTTTTCCGGTTGGAATCACATACGTATCCGATGAAAGCCCTGTCATTTCACCCATGGGGGTTAAAATAGCCTCACCATTTGAGAAGCCAATAATTTCAGCTAATAATTCCTTATTTTCATGCCGACTATAAAGCTTGCAAAGCTCGCCCACTTTGCCATTGGGGATTGTTGCCCTGATCACCGTACCTAAAACTTGAACGACTTTGCCGTAGATTGGAACAAGCTGCGAGTCTTTGATAGCACGTTTAGATTTTTGAATTAATTGATTCATGTATTTGCTTTTCTCTTTCGATATTCTGCGGTATCAAGCGTAAGCATTTCGCCGCCCATCATTTCATCATAGCCTAAGCTTATAGCGCCAAGATGTTTCTTGTAGATATTGGCGTGATCGTCGTTGGAAATGTTTTTGTTTAATGTAGAAAAGTTATTTGAGATGAGTGTTTTGATGGTTTGTATCTCGTGAAAATCATTAATAAGCCATTCAATAAATCGGATTGCAGAGGCAAAGACACTATTTAGTGATTTGCTCTGTTCTATAGCACTTAATCGTACAATATTAAGTGTTTTTGTTGGCTCATCATAAGAAAAAGTAATCTCTGCCGCTTTATAACGTACTGTTTCTCCCAGCGGAATAGTGGTATTTTTTAGGTAATAAGTTTCTATATTGAAACCGTGTTTCTTTAGGAAGGCACTGGCAGAGGTGTCTAGCATAATATATACGCCCCTTTATTTTAGTTGATGAAGCTTGGTTTAATTCTATTCAAAATTCTAAAAAAGAATTGAGGAAGATTGTTCGTATTATGTAACCCTGTATCGGCTGCAAAAAACACCGCACTTTGTTACGAAGCAATAATATTTTTATATAAAACACCAATATACTTAAATGGGGAGGGCAGTTAAATTACTGTTCATGGAGGGCTTGATCGCTGAACGGAACTCGAAAAAGCAAATTTTGTCCTCTTGCTTTAAAGGCTTAAAATACAACTAAATAAACTATGAATGAGGAAACTTTATGTCAAGCGCAACATATGATACAACTCGCCTAACTAGCGATCTTGGTGCTATTTTAAAATTTCAAACAGACGTTACCGTTATTACAAATGTGCAATCTGCTAAGCAGGGTGCGGATAGTCAGACGAGACAGTCTGGCGGACGTCTGGCTAATGGCTAACTAATGTTTGAGAGTATTGCTTTTTGCTACTGGCGCATGTTGATTGCTTCTGCGTCAGTAGTTCGGTGGTTGGTTGTTTATTGGGGGTTTTATGTCTGATAATGCGCTGCAGGTTGGTCAGGTTTCTTTTGCTTCTGCTTCTGAAAGTGCTCAGTCATTAGACTCTTTTGGGGGAGCTGGTGCTTCTGGAAGTATTGGAGAGGGTAACTTTGGTGCTTTATTTGATAAGGTTCCTAGTTACAGTGGGGATGCCTCTTCTGCATTTGTTTTAAGTGATGGGACGACTATGTCTGTTAGCGCTTCTTCATCAGAAACATTAAGCTCTAAAGTGGTTGATAGTTTGGTGTCGATGAGAGAAAGTGGTGTATCTGCGTGGGATGCAGTAGATGAAAAAATGGCAGAAGCAAAACAGCTTTCTGAAGCTAAGTCTGACAGTCCTGAATTTTCAACCGATAATATGCGCAAATCTATGACGGCTATACTTGAAGTTTCTAGGGTAATGACACTTGCATCGTTAGATACAACGATGAAAACATCTACAATGAAAAAAGCAGGAGAAGATATACAGCAGCTCGTTAGAGCCCAATAGTTTTGATTGTTCAGAATTTTTGGGTGGAATCGGCGGTTTCTCTGTTTTTTGGCTAATTAGCGTCATTTTTAGCGACTAATTTTTCCCCTTTCTATCGCATTTTTTTGGCTCATTTGAGCCTGTCTTTGTTGTTAATTTGTTAATAAGCCGCCTGTTACGCTTCAGTAATAATTTGCTATAAAACTCCCATACATTCTTTAGCGTCAAGAGACTACATTACTCCCATGATTGATTGAGTTGTATTTTCTTCTCAATAAAAGGAAATAAAACACAGGATGTTTGTTCCGTCTATTCTTAATATGTATGCGTTATTTGGGGGCAGGTATGTTTAAAAAAATAGGGTGTTTAAAGTTGGCTGTTTTAGCATTAATGCTTTTATTGCAGGGCTGTAAAACGGAGCTTTATTCTGCTTTGCCAGAGACAGACGCGAATGAGATGCTCTCTGTTTTGCTGCGCAATAATATTGAAGCTGAAAAAGTACAAGGTAAGAAAGGTGTAGTTGACTTGAAAGTGGAACGAAGCCAAATCTCCGTGGCTATTCAAACTCTAAAGGCGCATGGTTTCCCCAAAAAGAGCTATGCAAACTTAGGTGGCGTCTTTAAAAAAGAAGGCTTAATTTCTTCTCCTTTAGAGGAGCGGGCACGTTACATCCATGCTGTATCTGAAGAGCTCTCAGAAACCATATCAAGAATAGATGGTGTCTTATCAACAAGAGTTCATGTGGTGTTACCTGAATCAGATCAGGCTGGAACGAAAATTAACCCTTCTTCTGCCTCTATTTTTGTAAAGCATGATGAGGATGTTGAGTTAAATGCTTATATATCCAAAATAAAACTATTAGTTAATAACAGTATTGAAGGGTTGGATTATGAAAAAATTACGGTTGTACTTTTCCCTTCAAAAGTAACGGATAGAATGCAAAAAGAGCCAGAAATTCAGGCTAAAGCAGCTTCTTTTTCAAGTAACGCAGCGGGTGTTGTCTATTTTGTTATCTTTACAATCGTAGGTATTATTTCTACTCTCGCGTTTATGGTGTATTCAGGCAAAGTAAAATTAACAATTGAAAGCTAAGAGTGTCGCAGGCTTTTCTAATCAAAGCGTTTTGTAGGGGAGGGTAAAATGGAACTAAATTTATTTGAAAATATTATACGTTTTAATTTTTTACCCTCTTCTTATCTTAATGAAAGTTGGCTTGAGCTTCCCGTGCTAAGCACTTCTTTTAAAAAAGTGAGGGCGTGCTTCACACCATACCAAAGCTCAGATGCACTTTTTTCTCTGCTTGATATAAAACGCGATTTTTTTGGTGATTTTAGTGGCGCTTTTTCTTATCGGCGCATTGCTTTTTTAGAGCCTGCTATTTTTGATCATTTAGCGCTAAAACTTGGCTTGGTTTATATTAATCCTGTTTTTAAAATGAGTATTGATGGTAGCCTGATTCGATCTTTAACCGCTTCTTTGAATGAGAATGAATTATTTTTCGTTGAAAAATCTGCTGAGTTTTTTGGTGCTGATTTTCTTTTTAAAACCTTTAATCAGGTCGCTTTTAGTTTGAATGAGTCAGAAAAAATAAAAACGCAATTAATGCGCTTTGGTTATTTAGTTTTTTTTATTTTATTTAAAGAAGAAAACCCACTTTTTTTTCAGCGATTTTCTTTATTGCTTGATTCAAAACTCGTTGCCTGGATGGCAAGTAAAAATGTGACTTTATCGGCAGATCAAAAACATCAGCTGATACAGTTGGTTATTAGATTATTAAATCATATAGAGCCGTCATGCAAAGCCATTTTCGTATCATAAAAAAAGACATTGATGTCGATTTTTCTAGCAAAGTTATTAAAAAAGAAGTATTTGCTGAAGCGGTTGATGCAGGTTCTTTAATTGAGCATGTAAGAAAGCTGGGTGAAACCTTAATTCTTGAGGCGCATGTTGAGGCGGAAGGCATCCGAAAAAAAGCATTTGAAGAAGCTAAAAAAGCAGGCCAAAAAGAAGTTGCTCAAGAGATTTTTACGGTTAGAGCGCAAATTGAAAAACACTTACAAAAAACGGAAGCCTCGATCGCCGATATGGTTGAAACTTGTATTAGAAAATTACTAGGTGAGTTAGGCAAAGAAGAATTGTTAGCATTGCTTGTTAAAAAATCCCTTGAATCTTTAGAAAAAGATAATAAGGTTAAATTAAGGGTAAATCCCCATACTATTGATGCTTTTGAAGTCGCTATTGATTCTTTTGCTCAGCATCAATTGAGTCAAGTTGAAATATCTGTAGATGAAAGTATTGCGCCTGAAGAGTGCCTAATTGAGTACAACTTGGGCTTTATGATTGTGCGCGCTCATGAGCAGGTTGAAACGGTGATAAGTATTATGAGAGAAAGTATGGTTTTGGAAAAAGTATAGTTTTAGAAAAAAAATAGTTGTACCGCGCATAGTTGCTTGGTAAGAAAACAAACAGAATTTAAATGAGGTTGCAACGAATGACAATAAGACATTCTCCTTTTTCTGAAGCCTTAAGCATGTATTACGATGAAGAATATGAGGCTGAAGGTTTAAGAACAATATCGGATCAACTTTATCTTGATCAAATTAAAAAATCAGGAAAAAGTAATGCTCGTGTACTAGAGCTTTGCTGTGGTACGGGAAGACTGGCGGTTCAGTCAGCCAAAGCAGGGGCTCATGTCACAGCTGTAGATATTTCTACGTCTATGCTAAATCACTTTAAGCAAAGGCTTGCTACTGAAGCAGATGCGTCTTTAAAGGATAAAATTGAGCTTGTTGAAGCAGATATTAATTTTCTTGATTTGCCAGATGCAAACTATGATTTTGTTTTTTGTGGCTTTAACAGTTTTAATCTGCTTGGCTCTAAGCGATTGCAGCTAGCTGCGCTTGTGATTGCTGAAAAATATTTGGCGCCAGCTGGTGTCCTAGCTTTTGATATGAGAAATCCTTTTAAATCGTATATCGGTTCGATGATGCCCTCTACTCCGGTAGAGAAAATAACGAAAAGAGGGACCTTTCTACAAAGGGTTGACCGACAAAGCCCCTTAGATGACAAACACTGCCAAACCGTAAGTGGTTGGTATGATGAGACAGATCACAGCGGTACTTTAAAGCGGACACCTTTTTCTTTTGAGTGGTGTTTAACTGATAAATTTGAAGTGAAGTTTATGTTAAGGGAAGCTGGTTTTGATGCGGTGGTTGTTTTGGGCTCTTCGGCAACAGACTATAGTTATTTTGTAACAGCGAAAAAACCGAGCAAGATGAGTTCCTCTTTGTGATCTTGAAAGCTCAATAACAGGGGTTATAAATGAAAGATGAAGCAAGCAAGTCTCAGGTGATACTTGGTGGTGGAAAGTCTGCCGTCATCAAAGAAGAGCCAGCGCCGCTTGCCCCTGATAAAAGAGATACCGTATCTCTCAGTGAGCGCGTTCAAGGTAATTATGATATTGCCTTGGTGCGCTCTAAAGTGAAAGATTTTATTTAGTTTTGATTTGTATTTTGATTTTTGCTTCAGGGCTGCTTAGGAAAGTGCTCCTTGAGTATTTTTTCTGCATTTTCTGCAAGATCAATCATCCCCAGCGCACGATAAGATTTTGACATAATGCCGAGCGCTTTGGGTATAACAGGCGCATTAGGAAGATTCTCTACAACATAACGCGCTCTATTCGCTGCGGCAAGATAAGCCCGTCTTTCAATATAATAATCCGCCACATGTAATTCATGTTCCGCAATGACATTTCTAAGATAGATCATTCGTTGCCTTGCATCTTGCGCATAAGTGCTGCTGGGATATTTAGCAATAAATCGTGACAGCTCACTAAAAGCGAGCTTTGCCGCAGAAACATCTCGCTCTGAAGGCGCACTTGGTAAAATACGCGCAATAAAGCCTCTGTCTGTGCTGTAACTTGATAAGCCTTTCATGTAATAAACATAATCTATGTCTGGATGCTCAGGATGCTGACGAATAAAACGATCTGCTTGAAGTAAGGCTGCCTCATAATCAATACTTTTATAGTAGGAAAAAATAAGATCAAGCTGTGCTTGTATCGCATATCGTCCAAAGGGAAAGCGTGATTCAATTTCTGTTAAGTTTTCTATTGCTAGCAGATAGTTATTCGCCTCGATTGCTTGGTGCGCTGCTTCGTAATACTGTTGTTCTGACAGGCGCTCTTTTTCTTCTTCTGATTCATTGCTTGAACAGCCAAGCATGCTTAACATGAAGGTAGTGAGTAAAAGCGAAAATAAAAAATAGCGCAACGGCTTAATAAGCACGGATAATGAACGCAATAACATGGCTTACCTTAATTCTGACAAAGAGCGTTAAAATACGAGGGTTGAAAAAACTGAATCTATTATGGACTTGCCGAATACGCCTCGCAATGATTGCGCAATACTTAATTCTACAAACTCAGCACATTAGGCAAAATTAAAGATGATTACCAAGCAGGCTATTGTTCAAAGATGCGATATTATTTCACAAGCACATCAGGGCATGAGGCTTGATCAGGCTGTTAGTGCTGTTTTCCCTGAGTATTCACGTGCGCAGCTACAAAAATGGATTAAGTCTGGCGAACTGAAATTAAATCATAAACCAGCAAAGCCTAAGGATAAAGTAAAAGTTGGGGATGACGTGATGCTAGAGGCTACTTTGGTGGATGTAACCCATTGGCTCCCTGAAAAAATGCCCTTAAATATTATCTATGAAGATCAATATATTCTGGTGATTAATAAGCCTGCAAATTGCGTTGTTCATCCTGCGCAAGGCCATCTTACAGGAACGCTGGTAAATGCTTTGCTTGAGCATGACGCTGCTTTGAGCTTGTTGCCTAGGGCAGGTTTAATTCATCGGTTAGATAAAGACACAACAGGGCTGCTGGTTGTTGCAAAAACACTTGAGGCGCATACAAGATTAATTCAGCAAATGCAATCTAGGGAGATAAAGCGGGTTTATTCAGCACTGGTAAATGGCACACCGTTATCTGGTGCGACGATTGATTTACCGATGGGGCGACATCCGCACCAAAGAACAAAAATGGCTGTGGTGGAAGAAGGGAAGCCTTCGGTTACGCATTATAAAGTGCTTGAAAAATTTGAGCGTCATACTTTATTGAAAGTCATGCTAGAAACAGGGCGCACCCATCAGATTCGTGTTCATCTTAGTCATAAAAAAATGCCCGTGTTTGGTGATGTATTGTATGGCGCAAGATTAACATTGCCTCACGGATGTGATGAAAATTTACGCGAAACACTCACAAACTTTAAAAGACAAGCACTGCATGCAGCAGAACTTGTTTTTGAGCATCCTATTATTGACACAAAAACAGTAAGCTGTAACGCACCCCTTCCTTCTGATATGGCGGCAGTATTGCAAGGCTTAAGAGAAAATAAACAGATGCAAAAAGAAAAAGGTTAATTTGTGGGAATAAATCGATTAAAAGCTGAGTGGCCTGCGCCTGCTTCTGTGCAGGCTTTCACGCTTACAAGAGCGGGCGGCATGAGTGCGGCGCCTTTTTTATCGATGAATTTTGCGACACATGTGGGCGATTGTCCTGATCATATTCAGGCTAACAGAACGCATTTATATGAAACTTTAAAACTAGATTTTCCTCATCTTAAGTTTCAGTGGTTAAATCAAATTCATGGCTGCGATGTATCGGTCAATCCTGATTGTGTGCAAGTAAAAGAGGCTGATGCAATTTATTTTAATGAAGGAAATAAAGTAGCGGTTGTGCAAACAGCTGATTGCGTGCCTATTTTTTTATGCTCAGAATCAGGCGATGAAGTTGCTTTAATTCACGCAGGATGGCGAGGCCTGTTAGGTGATGTGTTAGGCGGTATGTTCGGTCATGTATCGAGTGACGTTATAACCAATACCATGGCTAAATTTTCGTGTCCACGCAATAAAATACTTGCCCATATTGGCCCGGCTATTTGCTCTCAACATTATTGGGTAGGCGAAGACGTAAAAAATAATTTTATCCGCAAAGATCCAAGCCACAAAAAATCATTTTATCCGTATAAAATAGCTAAAAGGGCAGAGCCGCAAAACTTATGGCATTTTAATCTTTATGCCGTAGCCAAGCAGATATTACGCTCATCAGGTGTTCACGCTATATATGGCGCGCATTATTGTACCTTTGAACAAAGTAGTCTTTTTTATTCAGTAAGAAAAAAAACGATTACTGGAAGAAATGCGCACTTGATCTGGATTAATGAGCCCTCTTGAAAAGCAATATTTAATACCCA
>CAMAPQ010000061.1 GCA_945860125.1 Klebsiella pneumoniae | reverse complement strand
ATTCTGAGAGACCGCATTCTGTATTTGATGGTTTAACGCCGAAGGAAATGTATCACCAAGGGATGCAAGAATCAGAATGCACACAGTTCATAAATGATGAGTAGCTTAACTTAGCCGCTAAACTGTCTAAATAGTAGGACCACCTCTCTGACTACCTCACCTCAGTGCGCGACGGTGGTTTTTACGGTTGGCCCTATAGCTACTATGGCCGGCATCTGGATCAGCGTGTAACACCGCCAAGGTCAGACTTAGTCGCTCGTGCTGTCGTCCCTGATTACGCCTTAGGTGCACACACAGCTTCCCTCGGCTTGGCTTATTCAGCGGGCAATAATTTGCCTATTCGTTTTGCTAAAGGCATGTTTATTGGTCAGCACGGTTCATGGAATCGCCGCCCGCATAGTAGCTCTAAGGTTGTTTTTATACCGTTTGAAAAGGGTGTTGCTACAGGCCATGCTTTGGATGTGCTCACAGGTTTTCTCAGCGAGAAAGGCACTGCCTTCGGGCGACCCGTGGGGGTGGCGCTCGATAAAACAGGCGCACTATTGGTTGCAGATGATGTAGGCAATATTGTTTGGCGAGTGAGTTCTCATAAATAACGCTTGTTCTAAATCCCAAGTATTTCATCGCAAGCAAAGTGTATTTTCATCAGGTACAGTCGTTTATTTAGTTTAAGCCGTTGAGCATTTCGCGCATTTTATCAAGATGTTGTAGCCCAAAATTTTGTCGTGCTTCAGGTGTTTTTTCTTCTTGCTGTCCTTCCCATTCAAGATCATCTTCAGGCAGCTCATCCAAAAAACGGCTAGGTTCAATCTCTATTTTATTGCCTTGTATGCGTCTGCTCATGCTGTAACTTAAAATAAGATTTTGCTGCGCGCGTGTAATGCCGACATAAAATAGTCTTCTTTCTTCTTCTAATGTACCGCTATCAATACTATTTTTATGGGGAATTAAATTTTCTTCAACACCCAATATATAGACGATGGGAAACTCTAATCCTTTTGCAGCATGTAACGTCATTAAGCTCACACTATTAGGATTAGCTTCCTGTTCTTTTTGATCTAAAAGATCTCTTAATATTAGTTTATTAATCACTTTTGAAATAATTTCATCTTGCTGATGCGGATTTTTTTCTTCTTCTTGTTTTAACCAAAAAGCGATAGATGACATTAATTGCTGGACATTTTCTTTCTTTTTTTCTGCTTGTTTTGCATGAGAAGCTTCTGATTCAATATAATCATCATATTGAATATCTTTTAATATTTGCTGAATCGATTCAATGCTAGGGGTTTCACCGCAGGTTTTTCTCATCAGCTCTAACCAGTCTGCAAACTGTTTGAGACGCCAAGCACTCTTCTCATTTAAGGTTTGTTGTAAACCCAATTCGCCGCTCGCACACAGTAAACTTAACTTTCTTTTTTGTGCGTATAAACCCAAAGTTTCAAGTGTCGATGCACCTATTTCTCTTTTAGGGACGTTAATAATACGAAGAAAAGCATTATCATCATCAGGGTTAATCATCAGTCTTAAATAAGCAATGACATCTTTAATTTCTTGTCTTGCAAAAAAAGAAGTGCCGCCACTGACCTGATAAGGAATTTGCAAAGCCTGACATTGCAGCTCAATTAAACGAGCTTGATAGTTACTACGATACAAAATAGCAATGCCGCCCAGTTTTTTACCAAGACGAATTTTTTGATCTAGTATATCGCTCGTAATTTTTTCTGCTTCGTGATGCTCATTATCACAAATCATCACGCGAATCGCATCACCATAACCCATTTGACTCCATAATTTTTTTTCAATTACATGAGGGTTATTTGCAATTAAATGATTGGCTGCTTTTAAAATTCTACCGGTAGAGCGATAGTTTTGCTCCAGCTTGATAATCGATAGCGTTGTAAAATCAACCTGTAATTTTTTAAATTGTTCAGCCTCAGCCCCTCGCCAAGCATAAATAGACTGGTCATCATCACCCACGAGTGTCATCTTTTGGCGAATACTCATGATTGTTCGGATTAATTGATACTGAACAAAATTTGTATCTTGATATTCATCAACTAGCAGATAATGAATTTTATTTTGCCATTTCTCAAGAATGTCTGATGTTTGTTTAAACAGCTTAACGGGTAAACTAATTAAATCATCAAAATCAACCGCAGAGTAAGCGCGTAAATGTCTTTCGTATTGCGCATAGATTTCAGCTGAGGCCGCTTCAAGTTTGGTTTCACAGTTTAAGGGGGCTTCTTCTGGAGCGATCAGTGCATTCTTCCAGCGTGAGATGATGCGCATCACATCAACACTTTGAAGGCTGGGATAATATTTTCCCATTAATTCATTAATAAGCGTTTTAGCGTCATCTTCATCAAATAAGCTAAAGTTTTTTCTCAAGCCCAAGGCTTGATGTTCTTTTTTAATAATGCCAAGACCAAAAGTATGAAAAGTAGAAATGGTGAGTCCTTTCGTTTTGTGCCGATCAAAACTCGCATGAATGCGTTTAAGCATTTCGCGTGCTGCTTTATTCGTAAAAGTCAGCGCAACAATACGGTTGGCAGGAATTTTTTCATTTTCAATTAAATGAATGATTTTTTGTGTAATAACGCGTGTCTTTCCACTGCCCGCACCGGCTAAAACTAATAGGGGGCTATGAATATGCGTAATCGCCATTTTTTGCTGAGTATTAAGTTCCATGTAAGCTACTTCTTTAAAACTAATCCACGGTCAAATGTTCGATATTGCAGTGCTTCAGC
Organism: Klebsiella pneumoniae; assembly: GCA_945860125.1. Classification (GTDB taxonomy): domain Bacteria; phylum Pseudomonadota; class Gammaproteobacteria; order Pseudomonadales; family CAMAPQ01; genus CAMAPQ01. The sequence goes on along the minus strand of CAMAPQ010000061.1, from coordinate 12,212 downwards.
ACAATGATGCGCTTCAATTTGTTGCGCATTTTCTAAGTCTGCAATGGTTCTTGATACGCGTAAAATACGATGATAAGCCCTAGCGGATAAGTTAAATTTTTCCATCGCTTTTTCAAGAAATGCGCGGGTAGGCTCGTCTAGCAAACAGACTTTTTCAAGCTCTTTAGGCGTTAATAGAAAGTTTGCTTTATTTGTACGTGTTAACTGTATAGCACGCGCTTTTACAACACGCTCTCGAATTACTAAAGAAGTTTCAGAGGAAGTTTCAGGTGGGCGTAGTAATGCTTCACGTTTGAGCGCGGGTACTTCTACTTGCATATCCAGCCGATCCAACAAAGGGCCAGATATTTTCTGGCGATAACGCTGAACCTGTTCTTGAGTGCAACGGCAGGGTGGTTGCGTTGCGCCCAAATAACCGCAAGGGCAGGGATTCATCGCAGCAACCAACTGAAAACGCGCAGGAAATTGCCGATGACTTTTCGCCCTGGAAATAACAACTAAACCACTCTCAAGCGGCTCTCTTAATACTTCCAGTGCTTTTCGATCAAACTCAGGTAGTTCATCTAGAAATAAAACACCATGATGCGCAAGTGAAACTTCACCCGGTTGAGGAATAGAACCGCCACCAACCAGTGCAGGGGCAGAGGCAGTATGGTGTGGGGCGCGAAAAGGTCTCATTCGCCATAAGCTCTGTAAGTTATCGCTAGAGTCAGCTTTGGATAAAGAATATAAAGACAAGACTTCAATTGCCTCCTCTTCTGTTAAGGGCGGTAAAATGCCGGATAGTCGGCTAGCAAGCATCGTTTTACCCGTGCCAGGTGGTCCATAAAATAAGATGCTGTGTCCGCCTGCTGCGGCAATTTCCAGCGAACGTTTAGCATGATCTTGCCCTAAGATATCTGACATATCTAACGAAGGCAGCCACTGAGGTGTCCATGCGGTGGGTGTTTCAAAAGGGATTTTTTTAGCACGATGAAGGTGCGCGCAGACATCTAGTAAATGATTGCAAGAGAGTACTTTAGCATGAGTGCTCAAGGTTGCTTCTTCAGCATTATCCGCAGGTACAAATAAAGCACGTCCTGCTTTGGTTGCGGCAATAGAGGCGGTAAGAATGCCTCGAATGGGACGTAAGTGGCCAGATAAAGCTAGTTCGCCATAAAACTCAATCTCGCTCATATCCTCCAGTGGAATTTGGCCGGATGCCGCTAAGATGCCAAGTGCAATTGCTAAGTCAAAACGCCCACCTTCTTTAGGTAAGTCTGCTGGCGCTAAATTCACAGTAATGCGTCCTGGCGGAAAATCATAGCCAGATTGCAGTAAAGCACTTCTCACGCGATCTTTACTTTCGCGTACAGCCGCCTCTGGTAAACCGACAATAGATAAACTGGGTAAACCCGAAGATAGATGAATTTCAATTAAAACTTCAGGTGCTGATAAACCCACTGCGGCGCGCGTAAAAACTGTCGAAAAAGACATAAGCGGCTCCGTAAGTCCTCGTTAAGTTATACCCTTCGCCATTGAAAACACGGCATTGTTGGCTGCACTCGCTCACCCCAATCACATAGTTTGTCTATGCTCATGGGGTTCACTTGCTTGCCGCCTCACCGTGATTCCAATTACTTTGGGTATAGAAGTAACCAAGCCTGTTACTTCTTGCAGTTTTGGCGTTAGAATAGGTTACTTAGGATCAGTGGGAGAATGATCTTCTAGATTATGAGCTGAGTCGCCAGTTACGGAGCCAGAAGCACTTTCTAAAGCGGCAACTTGCTTTTCTAAAGTCTCTAATTTAAGTCTTGTATGCTCGAGCAGTTGCTGTTGAATCTCAAAATCAGAGCGCAAGACAACATTCAACTGACCTAAGCTTTCTTCTATCACGACTTTTAATATTTTCAGTAATTCTTCTTTCCAGAGTTTTAACCCTGAAGGAAGTTTTTGCTCAATTTGAGCGATTATTTTATGCACAAACGTCTCATCAGCTAACATAAATAGTGACCTTATAATTAAACTTAAATACCCTTCGCACTTGAAAACACGGCATTGTTGGCTTCCGCTCATTCACCCCAATCACATAGTTTATCTATGCTCATGGGGTTCACGTTCTTGCCGCCTCACCGTGATTCCAATTACTTTGGGTAAAGAGATGAAAGGCGGCAAGTTTAACATAAACATTTCAGTTGATTAAGTTGGCGGCGTGTGCGGTTGCTAGCATTTTTATATTATTCATAATCATTGATACAAAAGGAAAATAATTGATGCTTTCTGAACCCATTCAAGCATTACCAGTAGAAATACCTTGTTTATTTGTACCTATGATGAGCCGTCCTTTATTGATACCTAATGCGAGCGTGGCAGAAGTGGTTACCTACGTTAAAATTCGTAAAGTAACCCCCGCCCCAAAGTGGCATTTAGGTGTTGTTGAGTGGCGTCATATCTTTTTACCTCTCATGAGTTTGGAAGGTTTAAATGATCAACCGGTTGTTGAGCCCAGCGTGCGTTCACGTATTCTTATTATTAACGGTATTTTGGGTGATCCACGCATTCCTTTTTATGCCTTGATGGTGCATGGCATTGCGCGATCTATTCGTGTTAAAGACTCAGATCTTCAATATGAAGAAAGTGAAGTGGGCCCTGCTGATTTGATGAATGTTATTTTTCTTGGTGATAAATTAGTTGTGCCAAACTTAGAATATATTGAGACGAAAATTTTAGAGTATCAATCGCTTTAAAACAGCCCATACTGACTTGAGTCATATTGTGTTGTTTAGATTGAATGAGTGAGTAAACTGTGGCTGTCATAATAAAAAAAATAGTGGCTTATGTTGGGGTTTTTTTAATGAGTTGCCTGCTTTTGGCTGGCATCGGTATTAATTATTATTTTGATAAAGCCTATAAAAAAACAGTTGAATTGAAAGTGCTTAAAGCGCCACCCTCTATACGAACTTTTCCTCAAGCACCTTATGCAGGGGCTCATCCTGCTCATTTAAAAAGACAAGATGATGCTTTCCCTTATCCTATTCTTCCAGGGGAAAGTGGACCTGTTGAATCTTTATATGCAGGATCTTTGCAATATCCTTTTTTATGCGAAACAGAAAGTTCCGGATTAGGACAGCCTATTGTTGATAACCAGCAAGGTTATGGCATTCCTGTTTATCGCAATATTGCCTCAGGTAAAAAAATGCATGATATTGTCGGTTATAGCAAGGATTGCAGTTTGCCTACCCGTATTACTTACTACTACGTTAAAAAAGATAAACTTAGTGTAAACCTCTATAGCACAAATGTGCCCTCCGATGAGATTGCTAAAATACAGATAAATGGTAAGGAACAAGATTTTATTGTGCGCCTAGAAACAGGAACGATAGATCGTTTTATTTATGCAATTGCTATATTAAAAGGCGATGAAGATACCGTATTAAAAGCAGATACAACGCTTTGGAATAAAAAGCTTGTTTATCATTTTGGGGGCGGTGTGGGCATTGGAAAAAAACAGGGTAAATTAAATCAGTGGGATTTTATTGAGAAAATGATTGAGCCTTTATCTTCAGGTTATGCTGTGGCATTTTCTACGGGCAATCAAACATCCACTCACTACAATATGTGGCTAGCAGAAGAAGTTATGTTACGGGTGAAAAATCAGTTTTCAGCAGCCTATGGCAAACCACAATATACCGTTGGTTTGGGGGGGTCGGGAGGCGCCATTCAACAGCTTTTAATTGCGCAAAACCATCCTGGTTTATTAGATGCTGCTTTTTTACTATACAGCTATCCTGACATGCTATCTCAAACTATTTATGCCTATGATTGCGAATTATTGGAATATTATTTTGATACTCAAGCAGCGCATTCTGATAGATGGAATGAGTACGAAAATCGGGAATTAATTGAAGGTCTTAATGTTATTAAGGGATTCAAAAATCGCTTTTTTTATTACTACAGTTTAGCAAGAACCATGAATGGATTATGGCCGCCTAGCGTTCCTGGTATGTCGGAGTGCAGTCATGCTTGGCGTGGTTTAACGCAACTAACCAATAATCCATATTTTACCCATCATGCTGCCTCCTACTCCAAAGAAGTCATGGAGGGCAGTCATTGGACGCACTGGGATGATTTAGTCGACGTTTATGGTCTTGATCAAAATGGTTTTGCAAATGTTGCTTGGGATAATGTTGGTGTTCAATATGGCCTTCATGCGTTACAGACTGGAAAAATTACGACAGAAGAATTTATTCACTTAAATGCCAATATTGGTGGGTGGAAAACACCAGAAGATTACCAGCAAGAAAAATTTTGGAAAATTACAGAAGGCACGGGTCTTTTTGAAATCAGCCCTTGGGGGCATCATAATATGCTGTTAAGTCAAGATAGCGGTATGACGCCTGCCAAAAGAACAGAGGCAAATCCTGACACTATTCGTGCAGCTTATCTTTCAGGGCATGTTTTTTTGGGTAAGTTAGATATCCCCACTATTGATCTTAGGCACTATATGGAAGACGATTTAGATATGCATCATCTTTCCGCTTCATTCTCAATGCGTTCGCGCATTATGAGCGCGATGGGTTACACTGATCATCATGTTTTATGGGTAACACATAAACCACATTTACCCGTTAAAGAAGGGTTGTTGGCGTTGGATGAGTGGCTTGAAAATAGCAAGCGATATCCGGAACTTTCTATTTCGCTTACAAAACCTGTAGAGCTTATGGATCGCTGTTATAGTGAAAAAGGTGTTGTCCTTGCGGAAGGCGCGAATGTTTGGGATGGCGCGTGGAATGATAAAGCGCAGGGGACTTGCCTGAAGATTTATCCTAATTATACTGATTCTCGTTTAATCGCTGGTGCACCTTGGACAGGTGATACTTTCAAGTGTCAGCTAAAACCTGTTGATGCTGCAATTGAAGAAGGTTTATACGCTGATGTAGATATGAAGCCTTACCATGACGTATTAAATAAAATTTTCCCCAGTGGTGTTTGCGATTATTCGCGCCCTTCCTTGGGGGTGATTGAAGCTTCAGAGATTTTTCCGCATAGTAAAACGCGCTATGCCAGTGGCGATGCTGATTAAGTGTTTTCCTATACCCTTGGTACTTGACTTTTCACACTTGAACACGCGGCATTGTTGGCAGCGCTCGTTTACCCCAATCACATAGTCTATCTATGCTCATGGGGTTCTCTCCCTTGCCGCCTCACCGTGATTCCAATTACTTTGGATATATTCTGATTTATTAGAGGCATGAAGTGAGAATCAATTGGTTTAAAACAGTTTATGTTTTTATTGCCATAATGATGGCGGCACTATTAATACAGTATGCCGTGCAAGTAAATGCTGGTGGCCATGTTTGGAAAACGGGTGATTGGCTCATAAATTATGCTGGTGGTTTTGTCAGGCGTGGTTTTTCTGGTGCTGTCGCATTATTCATTGCAGATGCATTTTCAGTAGATGTTAAGTGGGTCGTTTTTTCAATTCAAGCTAGTCTATTCATCGCTTTTGTCTTTTTAGTTCTTAAGGAGTTTTACCAATTTAAAGAAGCAAAGAATGCTATTTTCTGGCTTTTAAGTCCCGCTTTTATTTTTATGTTTTGGATTAACCGTCCTTCGGCAGCATTTAGAAAAGAAATTCTTATTTATTTATCATTAGTGCTTTTTTTAAAAGCATTTTCTGGCAGAAAAGTTCATTTATATTATTATTTGCTCGGCTTAATTACCTATATTTGTATTGGTCTATCGCATGAGTCAGTTATTTTTCTACTGCCTTATTTTGTGTTTCCAATAGTGCATTATTGTTCACAAGAAAAAATTGAATGGAAATCGCTCGGTATATTTACAGCCCCCCTCTTTATTTTGACAATGCTCATCATGTTTATTGCAATAAAATTTAAAGGATCAGAACAAAGTATAAATATAATTTGTGAATCGCTTCGTTCCTATAAATTAAGAGAAACGATATGTGAAGGTGCTATTTCTTGGCTAAAGTTTGATATTCAATACGGCTATCAAAGTGTTGTCAATTTGGGCTATAAAGTGTGGGTGAACTATGCTTTCTTATCTGTGCTTTCTTTTGTGCCACTTCTATTTTTACGCCCAGACAGGCAGTTTTTCATCATGTTTGGTTGCGCTATTTTATGCATTTCCCCGCTATTTATTGTTGCTATAGATTATGGTCGTTGGATATCAATGATCTGCACTTCAACGATACTATCGATCATTTGGCTTAAGCCAAAAATGATTACAGGAGGGTTACAAGCTAATCATTATATTTGCTTTATTTATTGTTTTTTTTGGGCCCTACCTAACGGTGGTGCTCAATATCCAGGCAATGGATTAATGGGTCGTATATTGGTTTCTATTTTTTAGTTTTCCGTTTATCCTTCGACAAACTCGGGATTAATGCCCGCCATACCCAAAGTAATTGGAATCACGGTTATGCCTACTTCTTTTTACTTACCACATTGGCATACCGCTTTATTTAATGCGCTGGCATTAAGTGGCCAATCACGCTCATTTTTTTTTCATGCTTATTTATTTCATGGTCCTCGTGGCGTGGGACATGCTTATCTTGTCGAAGCTTTTGCGGCGCTCTTACTTTGCGAAAAAAACAATCTGCCTGAAAAAAACAATCTGCTACCTTGCGGTGAATGTTTTGGCTGTCGGGGTGTTAAAGCGCACGATCATCCGGATCTTATCGTTATTAAAGTAAAGTCGGGTGAAAATATTCGCATTGAAAGCGTACGTTCATTATGGGATGAGATTATGCTCAGGCCACAATGTGCATCACGCCGTGTCGTGGTGATTGATCCTTTGGATGCAATGAATTTATATGCCGCTAATGCCTTTTTAAAAATGTTAGAAGAACCACCGCCTGATACGCATTTTTTAATGAGTTCTTATGAGATGGGCGCTATTTTGCCAACCCTCTTAAGTCGCAGCCAAAAATTTTTGCTTGCAACGCCTAGTAAGTTAGAGAGTCATCACGTTATTCTCAATTATATTCATCAACAACAAGAAGGCGTTACTTTGCGGGCAGATGAAGAGCGCGAACTCATTGATGCCTTATATTTCGCAAGCTTTCGCAGGCCATTTTGGTTACAAGAACAAGCGCTTAATGAGTGGCTTTTACGTAAGGAATGTTTACAAGCGTGGATTGAACAAACCGAAAATCAGTCATTATCTCTTTTTGAGTGCGTTGCTATTTGGTTGAAGCTGCCGAAAAATATTATTTTATTGTATATCCAAACTTTTTTGCAGGATGCCATCAAGCACCGCTCAGGTTTAGATTCCGCTTATCTTGATCATCCTGACTTGCAACAATATACATGCACACTTGCGCAGTCTCGCTCTGTTGAATCTCTACTACACTTTTATGAAAGAACACTTTTGCTACAAAGCTGGATACAAAAGAAATTTAATATTAATTGGCAATCTTATTTTTTTCAGTTTTTGATCGATTGGAATGATTCCACTTCGCATTCTTCTTTTTAATGCGTAGCGGGGTATAAGCAGAATAAAAGAGAGCGGGGGCATCAGTATGATTGGTATTCCAGGTGGTCGTGGCGGTATTTTGAACTTAGCGATAAAAGATAAAATAGTGTTATATAAAGCGTTTATGCCCTTCGTCAGAAATGGCGGTATTTTTATTCCCACTAATAAAGCCTATAAAATGGGCGAAGAAGTTTTTATGTTGTTGAGCTTAATGAATGAGTCTGAAAAAATTCCGGTTGCCGGCAAAATAGTATGGATTACCCCAAAGGGGGCAGGAACAAATAAGGTGGCAGGCGTGGGTGTTCAGTTTAATGATCAGAATGAAAATGCACGTAAAAAAATAGAAACGTTTTTAGCGGGTACAGCGGGCTCCGATATGCTCACACATACGTTATAATCCCCCCTTTTTTGAAAAGGGTGTGATGTGATGTCTGCAACGCAATTAGATGGTTTAACAACTTTTGTTGATTCTCACTGTCACTTAGATCGTCTTGATTTAAGTGCATATAATGGCGATTTATCTTCTTTGATCCAGAATGCCAGAGCGCATCATGTTAAGGATATGCTTTGTGTTTCTATTAGTTTTGAAAATGTTGATCGTTGTGTTCAGATCGCAAAAGATCATGACTTTGTGCACGCCAGTATCGGTGTACATCCCTCCGATGTTAATACTGTTATTCCTCCCGAAGAAACGTGGCTTCGTTATCAACATGAATCAAAAGTCGTTGCTATTGGTGAAACAGGTCTTGATTATTACTACGGGATTGAAACAAAAAAAATTCAAAATGAGGCTTTTGCGTTTCAAATCGATATTGCAAAAAAAATGAAGAAGCCTTTAATTGTGCATACGCGTCAAGCTAAAGAAGATACTTTAAGTTTATTAAAAGCTCATCAGGCACATGAAGTGGGTGGCGTCTTACACTGTTTTACTGAAGATCAGGACATGGCTTTTAAAGCGCTGGATTTAGGTTTTTACATCTCATTCTCTGGCATTATTACGTTTAAAAATGCAGAAGATTTAAGAGCCGTCGCCAAAGCTTTACCGATAGATCGTATTTTAATTGAAACAGATTCACCTTATCTTGCGCCTATTCCTTTCCGTGGCAGATCGAATGAGCCTCGGTGGGTGGTTGAAGTGGCTAAAAAAATGGCTGAAATCAGAGGCGTTTCCCTTGAGGAAATTGCTGAAAAAACCACTGAAAATTTTCATCGTCTTTTTCTAAATAAATGATAAAAAATGAGATTTTTACATAATGAATATTGATTATGCTGCGCCTTCTCGGGCTTTTTTAGCTTGTGAAACACCCTTTGAGTGGCTTGAAATAGCCCAAAAAAATAAACCTATTTTATTAATAGATCATGCGCATTGTGAAAAAAAAGCGGCTTCTACGGCACTGAATTTAATGTTTCGGTATGTAGATAAACCTATTCTGCTTAAAAAAATGAGTCAATTAGCGCGTGAAGAGTTACTTCATTTTGAACAGGTATTAAAATTAATTTCTCATCATGAAGTGACTTATGAACATTTAACGCCTTCTCGTTATGCTAATGGATTACGAAAACATATTCGCACAGATGAGCCTTATCGTTTAAGGGATATTCTTATTGTTGGTGCTTTTATTGAAGCCCGCTCGTGCGAGCGTTTTAGCGTTTTAGCAGGTGGAATTTCTGAAGAAGATTTGTCGCGCTTTTATAATTTTTTATTAAAATCAGAAAGCCGACATTTTGAAAATTATCTCAAATTAGCTGAACTATATTGCCCAGAACCAATTAACGAACGAATTGATTTTTTTCGAGAAGTTGAGGGTGAATTAATCATGAGTGATGACGTTGAGTTTCGCCTTCATAGCGGGATATTACGCGCATTATAAAAGCATGATTAATTTTGTTTATGATTTCTTGTGCTATATAAGCTGTATTTAATTTTGGGAGTAGTGTCATGGATGAGCGTCAGCAGTTACTAAAAGAGTGGACATACGCAAAACTAATTAATTTAAAAAAAGTATCAAGCGCTACTTATCAGTGGGAAATAGTCTCTGGCGATGCCAGTTTTCGGCGCTATTTTCGTTTAAAGCAGGACTTAAAAAGCTGGATTGCAGTTGATGCCCCACCTGAATATGAAAAATTAGAGCCTTTTATTCTCGTGGATACATTACTTACTCAAGCACAGATTCGTGTTCCTGAAGTCGTTGCTTATGACCTATCTCAAGGCTTAATGTTATTGTCTGATTTTGGCGACCTTTTATTTTTAAGTGCACTTAAACTTAATAATGGATTAAAAACGTCAGAGTTTTATGATCAAAATCAGGCAGAAATGCTTTATCAGCAAGCGATTCAAACGCTTGTTCACATTCAAGCAATTCCACAATATATTTATGATGTTTTGCCTTTATATGATGAGATACGCCTTAAAAACGAGATGCTTTTATTAAAAGAGTGGCATATTGAGAAATTTCTGGGACATTTTTTATTGCCTCATGAAACCGCCATGATTAACGCTTTTTTTGATTCACTTACGCATGCTATTTTACAGCAACCTCAAGTATTCGTGCATCGTGATTTTCATTCAAGAAACTTAATGGTGCTACCAAGTAACGCGCTTGGTGTCATTGATTTTCAAGATGCGCTAAAAGGCGCTGTCACGTATGATTGGGTCTCTATTTTTAAAGATTGTTATGTTCATTGGCCTAGAAGCCAAATTGAAATTTGGTTAAAAATAGGCTTAGAGCAGCTTAAAGAAAAAAAAATTATTGCTGATGATTTATCACTTGAAACGTGGTTAAAGTGGTTTGATACAATGGGGTTACAGCGACACATTAAAATTGCCGGTATTTTTTCAAGACTTTATTTAAGAGATGGCAAGGCAGGTTACTTAAATGATATTCCTTTAACCTACGCCTACATATTAGATGCTTGTAAAAGAATTGATGAGTTCTCGTTATTTAGTGACTGGTTAAAAAGTATTATCTTACCCAAATACTTTGCTAAAAACCCGGAGGCCGAAGTAAAAATAACCGGGTTTCTTGCTGCGTTATCTTCATAGCGAATAAGCTTAAAATTTCACGGTAAAGTCACAAGGAAAAATGATTTTTTTATGAGTATTAATAATTTTTTGTAAAGCATAAAACATGCGATAAGTGACTTGAGAGATTGATTTACCGCTGGTGAATAACTGGAAGGAAATAAACTATTCAGAAACGCCCTAAAAAAGGGGCTGCATCATTATTTTCAAAAGAACCTGAAAGACCATATTTTTGAATTGCATAATTTAATGCCCCCCATTCCGTTTTTGCATTTTCTTTATTATCGCTATTCATACGTAATAATCTTGGAAATATTGTGTGGTCATTTTGCCAAACTTCTTTATATATATCTTCAAATCTTAAATTATCAGGAAAATTATCAGCCGCTACTACCCCCATACGGATACCGAATATTTTTGCTATGTCAGTTTTTTTGATCGCTTGAGCTCGTATTTTACCTTTTTTTGTAACAGATGGTTTGAGCAATCTCGTTAGATTCAACTTCAAAGTCTCTAAAGCGAGTTTTTCTGTATTAATAACCCGTTTTTTCGATTCCTCTATCGAAGGGTCTGAATAATTAAAAGTTGAGGTGACAACTATTTTGACGTGGTGGATGGGCGACTTATGTGTATTGATATGAGTCAGTTCTATGTCTTTACGAATAGGCGTTTTTTCAAAATTATCAACTTTTTGTGGCGGAAATCGCTCATTGATAAAATTATCTAATTGGAACCTATCTTCAACAAAGCTATCAAATTCTTGGTCAGGAATTTCGACGTGGCGGACGGGCGACTTATGTGTCAGTTCTATCTCTTTAGGAATAGGCGTTTTTTCAAAATTATCAACTTTTTGTAGCGGAAATCGCTCATTGATAAAATTATCTAATTGGTACCTATCTTTAATAAAACTATCAAATTCTTGGTTAACATCTACGACGTACTCATCTTCTTTTTGAAAAAAATTTTTCAAAGCTATATTTTGGTATAAAGGTGTTAGTCGATGTGCTGACTGATCTTTGGCAGCATTTCTTAGATGTATGAAGTTATCTTCAGAGAGGGGAGCTTTCAATGGAATATAATGGTTTCCTGATCTTTTGGAGATAATAAAAGTGCCTACTGTTAGCGGGATCATTTTTTTAAAGAAACAAAAAGGGCTTTTATTTTGCTTTGCAGGCTGAGCAATATCGCGTTGAAAGAATTTAATACTATTGAAGCTAATCATAGACACCTATCATTATTCTTATGGTTTATGTTTTACCGCTCTATGGTCTGCAATTTAGTGGTCATGATATCATATGGGGTGTTTTAGGGCTTGCACAAGTTTCATTTTAATCGTGTTGGTGCAAAGTTGTAACTGATATTCCGCATGAGGCCATTTTGAATTAGGCGTATTAATTTTTGTCCAGCCTAAAAATATTCTAAATAGTCAGCCCTGAAATATTCAATTTGGATAGCATTGTTGCATATTGATTAGCCTGATTATTTGAAGAAGATTAAAGGCGTAGCCTGATAAAATAAAGTTACAAAATCTCACCTTGCTCTTTTTAATTTTTCATCTGTTTTTATATAGGACTTACGCAAGCTTCATTTTAATCGAAGGATTTTTGAGCTGTTGACAGAGATAATCATCAAGTAATCCATGTTTAAGTTGATAAAGTGTTTTCCCTATTTTTCTCGCAACTTCAGCCATCCTGATCCAAACGAGGAAAGCACA
>CAMAPQ010000060.1 GCA_945860125.1 Klebsiella pneumoniae | reverse complement strand
TATGATCGCTGAGATTCTCTATGACACTCTGTCATTTAAAGCGGAGCTGATAAATGCATCAAAATGAGTTCTGAATCATGAAAAATAGATCAAAAAATAAACAAAACAATAATGCTCACAAAAAATTTTGCCACTATGCGGAATGACGGGTATATAGTCTATGCTTTTTAAATATAAGAAATATAAATCAGAGGCGAGGAGACATAGATATCCCTCGTATATGGTTTACTGATGGCTGCTGAGTCAGGCGTGTCGTTGCTTTTTCGCTAAAAATTAAGAATAAGAAAATGAACACAAATTTATTTAATTCAAAAATTTTAAGTCTCAACGCTATTGATAACGAGCTGATTGCGCAGTGGTCGCTTTTTGCTCGATCGATAACCGAGCGTAACCCGTACCTTGCTCCAGAGTTTATTTTGCCGGCTATTCGCTATCTTGATAAGGGCAAAAAAATCATAATAGTAGCTGTATGGAAAGATGACAAACGCGAAATCCTTTGTGGTTTTGGGGTTTTTAGTGTCTCGAAAGGAGACCGACATTTCCCATTGCCCCATTTCGTCTGTTACCAATCAAAACATTCCTATTTAAGCGGGATACTGCTTGATAACCAAATGCAAGAGCCGATAGTCAATTGTATGTTGGAATCTTTAAAGAAGTCCTTTCCCTTTATTTGTGGCGTACGACTTTTACAGTTTGACAAAAATAGCTCACTCGGTGAATATTTACGCGCTTTGCCAGTGGGGTCAGGAATTCGCTGGCATTTACTGATAGAAACAAAAAGAGCCTATTTAAATCGAAGCGTCATACTTGATAATGAGAAGTGGGATGAACATATCTCCTCAAAGCGTTCTAAAAACTTTAGACGCACGCTCTCTAAATTGGAGAAGGATTTTGGCCAAATAGAATGGAGGGTCATTCAAAGTGAAATTAATGATGAGCATATCTCAAAATTTTTAGAGCTTGAAAACAGCGGATGGAAAGGCGATGAAAAATCTTCTCTTGCTTCATGTGCTGAAAACATCAATTTTTTCCAACAAATGACAAGTGAGTTTGGCGCAAGAAAAGAATTTTTTTTTACAGAACTTTTGGTCGGCGGCAAAGTAATAGCTTCTAGCGCTAACTTTATGATCGCGCGACAAGCATTCGCCTTTAAGGTCGGCATGGATCAATCCTTTTACGACTATAGCCCTGGCATCATCAACGAAATGATGTTTTTGAAAAATTTAGCCTCTTTAGAGTTTGATGATATTGACAGCGGTGCCGATGAATCTTCATTTATGAACAGCTATTGGCCTGAAAGAAAAACGCTTATATCGGGCATGTTGGTTTTTGGTACGATTTCGAGCCTGGTGATGCACATCGTTACAATGTTAAAGAAAATCAAAAAAAGACTTAAATTTTAAATTGGGGGGATTACCCAATCAACGCCCATGTTTTTTATGCTTGGCTGACACAAGATTTATTGCCTAAAACAGCACCTGGAAGCGTAATTGTCATGGATAATGCAAGTTTTTATAAGCGCACAGATATAGTGGATGCAATCAAAGAACATGGATGTATTGTGGAATATCTTCTGCCCTATAGCCCTGATCTAAATCCGATTGAAAAAAAATGAGCTTAGGCAAAGTCTATAAGAAAGCGAGATCAATGCGATGTGGATACGCTCTTTGCTACCGGATTTTAATGTGTCATTTTATAAAGTATTGGCTGTCTAAGCGAGTAAAAGACTCGGTATGTTTCATCCTCAACTATGCCAATTTAAATAACATCTGTTAAGCTGTAGCGCATTGCATCCCAATTAAAAAAATGGTGAGGTTATGGTGAAGCAGGTTATTATTTTATTTATTTTGTTGGGACTTTTTTTAGGGGGGATTTTTGGTTTAAAAACCTTTAACCAACAAAAAAATGCAGCATCTATGTCGCAACCACGCCCACCTGCAGTGGTCGCTTCTTTTGTGGTTGAGGCTAGAGTATGGCAACCAGAACTAACCGCTATTGGCACACTCCTTTCTAGTAAAAGCGCAAATCTCAGCAGCGAAGTGGCAGGTCTTGTAAAAGAGGTTCATTTTGAATCTGCACAAACGGTGAAAGAGGGTGAAGTCTTACTTAACCTAAACGATAAAGTGGATCGTGCTCATCTTGACGGGTTAAAAGCAGAATTAAAATTAGCAGAAATAAAATTTCGTCGTGCTAAAGAATTGCTTCCTAAGCGGGTTGTAAGCCTTTCAGATTATGATGAGGCACAGGCCGAGTTTGAAGCAGCGAAGGCGAAAATTGCCGAGCAAGAAGCCTTAATTAGTCAAAAAATAATTGTTGCGCCTTTTTCAGGTGTGCTTGGTTTTCGTTATGTGAATGTCGGTGATTATGTTCCGCAGGGCACTAAAATTGTGACCCTCAATCAGCCTTCGTCTATTTGGGTTGAGTTTGAATTACCCCAAAGATACAGCCCTCTGTTAGCCATTGATCAAAAAATTACAATGGCGCTTGATACCTTCCCTAATGAATTATTTCAAGCAAAAGTCATCGCGATTGATCCTGCTGTTCAAGTACTAAATCGCACCATTCAAATTCGTGCTGAATATAAAAATGTAGAAGGTAAATTAAAGCCAGGTATGTTTGCCAAAGTAAACTTGTTGCAGTCAACTGAAAACAAGGTATTAGTGTTGCCTGAAACAGCTTTAAGTTATAACCCTTACGGTAGCTTTGTTTTTAAAATCGAAAAAAATGAGCCGTCTGGACTTGTTGTAAAACGTCAGTCTGTTGAAACCGGTGAGGTGAGAGCAGGGTTTGCATCGATCATAAAAGGTTTGTCTGAAGGTGATCAGATCGTGCGCGCAGGTCTTATTAAACTTAAAGATGGTCAGCTTGTTCAAGTGGATAATCAGGTAAAACTAAATGATGCTGAGGTTAAGCCTGAATGAAATTTACCGATATTTTTATCAAGCGCCCTGTCCTTGCCATTGTTATTAACTTGCTTATCTTAATGGTCGGTGTGCGCGCGCTAAATTTACTTGAAGTGCGCCAATATCCCAAGCTTGAGGATGCGGTTGTAAAAGTGACAACGGCTTATCCTGGCGCAAGTTCTGAGCTTGTCAAAGGTTATGTGACCACGCCTTTGCAGCAGGCTATTGCTGAAGCAGAAGGTATTGATTATCTGTTTAGCACGAGCGCTGAAGGGCTTTCAACCATTGAAGTGCACATGAGGCTTAATTACGATTCCAAAGCGGCTGTGGCAGGTGTGCAAGCGAAGGTCGCAAGCCAGCGTAGCGTTTTGCCTACTAATGTTGAGGATCCTGTTATTGACGCAACAACCGGCGATTCAACTGCGCTGATGTATGTTGCTTTTTATGGTTCTGATTTATCACGCTCAAAAGTCACTGACTTTATTATTCGCGCTGTAAAACCTAGCTTACAAGCGCTGCCGGGCGTGGCAAAAGTGAGAATGTTTGGTCAGGAGTTAGCGCTGCGTATTTGGTTGGATCCTATCAAAATGGCAGGTTTGCAAGTAACGGGTGACGATATTGCAAAAGCTTTGCGTGAGAATAATGTGCTCTCTGGTGTGGGGGAAACAAAAGGAAAATATATCAGTATTGATTTGAGCGCGAATACGCATATTACCGATCCTAAGCTATTTGAGAAGTTAATTGTACGTACGGTGTTAGATGAAAAATCGCCCAGTTTAGTAACTAAAGTTGTGCGCTTAGAAGACGTCGCAAGCGTCGAGTTGGGGTCTGAAAATTATAGTTCCAGCGCTTGGTATAACGGCACACCTGCTGTATTTGTGGGTATTGAGCCTGCGCCGGGGGCGAATCCTTTAGAGGTTGCGCAGAAAGTGAATGCTGCTATTCCAGGGATTCGATCCGGGTTACCGAATGGGTTACAAGTCATTGTGCCTTATGATGCCAGTCGCTTTATACAGGATTCCATTACTGAAGTGTATCGCACCTTAGCGGAAGCACTTTTGATTGTTTTATTGGTTGTATTTGTCTGTTTAGGTTCATTACGCGCAGCGCTTGTGCCGGCTGTTGCTGTGCCGCTCTCTTTAATTGGCGGCGCGTTTATCATGTACCTTTTGGGTTACTCGTTAAATTTATTGACGTTGTTATCAATGGTACTTGCGATCGGGCTTGTGGTTGATGATGCCATTGTTATTGTCGAAAATGTTCATCGTTATATTGAAAGTGGTTTATCAAAGTATGAGGCGGCTCTTAAAGGCGCAAGGGAGCTTGCCGTGCCTATTATTGCGATGACGACCACCTTACTTGCTGTGTATGCCCCCATTGGTTTTATGGGAGGTTTAGTGGGTTCTTTATTTAGTGAATTTGCTTTTTCGCTTGCCGGCGCGGTACTTATTTCAGGGGTGGTTGCTTTAACTTTATCGCCGATGTTATCTGCTGTTGTACTTAAATTACCAGGCAATGAAAGTGCATTTGAACGCATGGTGCACCGCTTTTTTAATTGGCTTACCTATCATTATGCAAGATTATTAACCGCTTCACTGAAGATGGTTCCTGCAATGATTATTATTGCGCTCATTTTATTTGCCTCTATTTATTTTATGTTTATGACGAGCCGAAAAGAGTTAGCCCCCGTTGAAGATCAAAGTATTTTATTCGTACAAGCATTGGGGCCAAGAACAGCCACTTTAGATTATCATGAGGCGTATGCCGCTCAAATTAAAACGATTTATGAGCAATTTCCAGAATATAAAGAAAGTTTTTATTTGTTGGGGGGCGCTGATGGTTCAACGGTATTTACCGGCTTTAAAATGAAAGCAGTGGATGATAGAGCGCGTTCACAAATGACAGTATTACCGATGTTACAAGGTGCCTTATCCCAAGTAGCAGGTTATCAGACTATTGTTTTTCCTCGTCCTAGCTTGCCAGGTGCGAGTGGTAGTCTTCCCGTTCAATTTGTCATTACAACAGATCGCAGCCATGAAGAATTAGATGAAGTGGCTTCCTTGCTTGTTGAGCGAGCAATGAAAAGCGGTCAGTTTATGATGTTATTTAAGTCTATCCAGCTTGATCGGCCTGTCACTGAAATTAAAGTTGATCGAGAGAAAGCGGCAGATTTAGGTATTTCAATGGAAGAAATTAGTAAAAATCTCAGTAGCATGATGGGTGGCAATGCGGTTAACCGATTTAGTATGGAAGGGCGAAGTTACAAGGTGATTCCCCAAGTGGATCGTGCTTTTCGTCTAACAGAACAAAGCCTCAGCGATTATTTTATTAAGACAAAAACCGGCCATATGGTGCCTTTTTCTAGCTTGATTTCGTTTGATAGAACAGTTGAGCCGTCACAAAGAACACAATTTCAACAGCTCAATTCCATCACGCTGACAGGTGTTATGGCGCCACGTGTTGCCTTAGGTGATGCATTGACTTTTCTTGAGAAGGAAGCGGCGGATATTTTTCCTGCCGGTTATCATTTTGATTACTTGGGTGAGTCACGACAATTTGCCGGACAAGGCAATGCCTTAATTATTACTTTCTTCTTTTCATTATTGATTATTTATCTTGTGTTAGCTGCTCAATTTGAGAGCTGGCGTGATCCTTTAATTATTCTTATTTCTGTGCCGTTATCGATTGCGGGGGCAATGTCGTTTATTACACTGGGTTTTTCTTCTATTAATATTTATACCCAAGTTGGCTTAATTACCTTGATTGGTGTCGTGGCAAAAAATGGAATTTTAATTGTTGAATTTGCAAATGAATGTCGTAAAAGTGGCGCACTTTCACGCCATGAGGCAGTGATTAAAGCGGCCTCTATTCGTTTAAGACCCATTATTATGACTTCAGTTTCTTTGATTGTAGCGATGATTCCGTTGTTATTCGCCAAAGGGCCGGGGGCGGTGAGTCGATTTGATATTGGTTTAACAATTGCCTCAGGTTTAGGTTTGGGCACGGTGTTAACTTTATTTATTTTGCCGGCTTTTTATGTGGTGTTATCTTCTTCTAAACTGCATGAAAATAAAGTGTGATTCATTTACACTTTGACTACTTTTTTTATTTTGTGAGGGCTGGCTGTGTTGAATTCAGAAGTATTAATTAAATTAGCGAATCCTCGTGGTTTTTGTGCAGGGGTAGATCGTGCGATTGCAATTGTAAATCGTGCGCTTGAAATTTTTGGTACACCGATTTATGTCCGGCATGAAGTGGTGCATAACCGTTTTGTGGTAGATGATTTAAAGCTGCGTGGTGCTGTTTTTATTGATGAACTCCATGAAGTTGCCAATGATTCTATCGTCATTTTCAGCGCGCATGGTGTGTCAAAAGCCGTGCAGAATGAAGCGAAAAAAAGAGGCTTACGCGTATTTGATGCTACTTGTCCTTTAGTGACAAAAGTACATATGGAAGTGGTGCGTTACAGCAAAATTGGCGAGGAATGTATTTTAATCGGCCATGCTGGCCATCCGGAAGTGGAAGGCACTATGGGCCAGTATGACTTAAGTTATGGCGGTAATATTTACTTAGTTGAAACCGTAAAAGATATTGAAATGCTGACCGTTAAAAACCCTGATCGGCTGGCTTTTGTTACGCAAACAACGTTATCTGTTGAAGACACCATTACAATCATTAATGCCTTAAAAGTGAAGTTTCCTAATATTAATGGTCCTAAAAGAGATGATATCTGTTATGCCACACAGAATCGGCAAGATGCTGTAAAGCTATTGGCTGAAGATGTTCAAGTTATGTTGGTGGTAGGTTCTCCTAATAGTTCTAATTCAAATCGTTTACGAGAACTGGCTGAGCGTTGTGGGGCTCGCGCTTATCTTGTCGATAATGCAGGTGAAATTCAAAGTGATTGGTTAGAGGGTGCTTCGTCTATTGGTGTAACGGCAGGTGCCTCTGCACCAGAAGTTTTAGTGCAGCAGGTTATTTTGCGCTTACAGGCTTTAACAGGCGGGCGTGTTTTAGAAACACAAGGGAAGGCTGAAAATATTACGTTTTCCATGCCTAAAATGTTACGGTAGTTGTTCTTGCAAACAGCTTGTATCGTCGTTATAGTTAATTTATGTCGGTATTGCATAAGTCCTATTTTTAATGGAAAGGTTTGCGATGTACGCTATTGTGTTACAGGTTAAATTAAAGGTTTTTTTTACGCTGTGCCTTCTTCTGCTGGCTTAGGCCAGTCACTTCTGTTTGTCTATTTTTTTACTTCTTTTTTTAATTTCATTCCCTTAAGGACTTACGCAAATAAGGACTTACGCAAAGTAGGAACCGATATTTTTATCTGTTTAGGAGATTCTTATGAGTCCAGAAAAATTGATTATATTTGATACGACTTTGAGAGACGGCGAACAAAGCCCTGGCGCTTCTATGACTAAAGAAGAAAAAGTGAGAATTGCCCGCCAACTTGAGAAGTTAAAAGTTGATGTTATTGAAGCCGGTTTTGCGATTGCCAGCCAAGGTGATTTTGAAGCAGTAGAAGCCGTTGCTAAAGCAATAAAAGACGTGCAAGTGTGTAGTTTAGCGCGTGCAATTGATGCGGATATTGATCGGGCAGGTGAGGCTTTGAAGCTTGCCGCCGCACCTAGAATTCATACCTTTATTGCCACATCACCCATTCATATGACGCATAAGCTCAGAATGGCGCCTAATGAAGTTGTGGAATATGCGGTAAAAGCAATTAAACGGGCACGGCAATGGGTAGCGGATGTTGAGTTTTCTTGCGAAGACGCGGGGCGTTCTGAGCCTGATTTTCTTTGTCGTATTATTGAAGCGGCGATTAACGCAGGTGCTAGCACAATTAATATTCCAGATACCGTAGGCTATGCGATTCCTGAGCAATTTGGGCTTTTGATTGCTCAGTTAATTCAACGTATTCCGAATGCAGATAAAGCTATTTTTTCAGTGCATTGTCACAACGATTTAGGCTTGGCTGTTGCCAATTCATTGGCCGCTGTAAGACAAGGTGCGCGTCAAGTGGAATGTACGATTAACGGATTAGGCGAACGTGCGGGTAATGCGTCTCTTGAAGAAATTGTCATGGCAATTAAAACACGCCAAGACTTATTTTCTATCATGACGAACATACAAACCGAACAAATTGTTCCTGCCTCAAGATTAGTTTCAACGATTACTGGTTTTGCCGTTCAGCCTAATAAAGCAATTGTTGGTGCGAATGCTTTTGCTCATGAAGCAGGTATTCATCAAGATGGTGTTTTAAAATTTCGTGAAACCTATGAAATTATGCGTGCAGAGGATGTTGGTTGGCATGCTAATAAAATGGTTTTAGGCAAACATTCAGGGCGAAATGCGTTTAAAAGTCGTTTGCAGGAGCTGGGTATTAGCCTTGAAACAGAAGCGCAGATGAACAGTGCTTTTGCAAGATTTAAAGCGATTGCGGATAAAAAGCATGAGATTTTTGATGAAGATTTGCAGGCGTTAGTCAGTGATACTGAAAAAACGCGTGGCGTTGAAATGTATCAGTTAATGGACCTTGAAGTCTGCTCTAAAAAAGATCAAATCCCTTGTGCTACCGTACAGCTGAAAGTAGCAGGTGAAGTGCATAGTGCTCAAAGTACTGGTTCTGGCCCTGTTGATGCTGTTTTTAAAGCCATTGAGAAAATTGCAAATAGTGGTACAACCCTTGAACTTTTCTCTGTTAATGCGATTACGAGCGGTACAGATTCACAAGGCGAAGTAACGGTGCGTTTGAATAAAGCGGGACGAGTGACAAACGGCGAAGGCGCAGATACTGATATTATTATTGCCTCTGCCAAAGCCTATCTTGATGCGCTTAATGCAAGTTTAATCGGTGTAAAAGCGCACCCTCAAACGGATAGTGTATGACGCTGTCTTTGCAGCAAAAAAAGCGCTTCATTGAATCGTTGGGGGGGCATTGCTGGCTCCCCCGTGCTGCGCTGCCTTATGCAAAATTAGGCTGTGTTGTGAGTGATCTTGTTGATGAGTTTGTTAATGACAATCTTGTTGTTGATAATCTTGTTGATAAGAGACCGGCGCTTATTTCTTCTAATGTTCTACCAATATTAAAAATACCAGAACAAAAGTTTGAAATAAATGTTGTGGAAGCCGCTGCGCCGATTGTTCCACTGATTAATCCACCGCTTGACTCACCTAACAGTTTACCTAATCAGATTACGCCTAAGGACTCACAAGCGCTGATTAGATTTAATTTATATATTGAAAGAGTAGGTCGTGTTTTATTTGTGATTGAACCTGAAATAGGGGGTATGCCAAATCTTTCGCAAAGAGAATTTAATCTGTTATCTGATATAAAAAGAGTTGTTCGGGGACTATTTAGGGAAGATCTTCGTTTTATCGATGTCACTCACCATGTTACTCATTTTAGTTGGCCGCCGGCTTATAATGCCAGGCTTAGTTTTACTGAGCAAGATGCGTGTGCCGCAGTCGAAGGCTTAATTCATGGGCTTGGGCAACAGGCTCAATTTGAGCTTATTTTTTGTTTTGGTTGGCAGGCATGTCGTTATGTTGCGCCTGCACTTAGCCAGGATAATAAGGCAAGCTTGGATATTTATTTAGCCGAAGGGTTTCAGCTGCCTTTTGTTTTTGCACCATCGTTAGCTGATTTGCTGGGCAACGCGACGCTAAAAAAACAATTATGGGATTTATTTAAGAAAATACAGTGTCAGAAAACATAAGCAAAACGTCAGAAAAGACAGACGAAAAAAAAACATTTTCAGGGTATGCGCTTCGGCGCATGGTGGGCGGTGATCTATTATCCGTTTATCAAATTGAAGAAAAAGTTGCGATTAAAGGCTGGTCTTATAATCTATTTGTTAGCAGCTTATGTGCAGGCGATGAGTGCTGGGTTTTATCTTATGGTAGGGAAATAAGTGGTTTTATTATTTATAGATCTGTTTTAGATGAGGCGGAAATTTTAAATATTGCGATTAAGCCCACTTATCAAAGGCAAGGTTTAGGTGAATATTTACTTCTTTTTTTGATTAATACGCTTACAGAAAAAAAAATAATAAATTGTTTTCTAGAAGTGCGTGAATCTAATGCGGCGGCTATCGCTTTATATGAAAAGTGTGGCTTTGTAATGGCTGGTGTTAGGCAGAATTATTATCCTCTTTGTGATAAAAGCTCAAATAAAAAACAAGAATGGGAGCACGCTAAAATCATGCGGTGGCGCGCTGATAATGATTAAAGTTAGGCGGGTAGAAACATGAGTTGTTACTAAACGACACTACACTTTGGTAGCGGCTTCTACTAGGCTTTAGACTTAGGACTTACGCAAAAGTGCCCTGCTTCGTCGTACGATTTGTACTGTTTTCATCAGGGCGTCTTGCTGGAACAATTTTGCGTAAGTCCTAAATATGAAAGTAAGTTCTAAAAAAGAGAAAAACTCAATGAAAATATCGTTTTTTGAACAAATGGATTGCTACAGGCCAGGCATTCCTTTTGCTGATTTACGTAATACAGCAACTGAACGGGTCAAGCTAGCTGAAAAGCTAGGCTTTGATTGCTTTTATATTTCACAACATTATTTTTCCGGATTGGGTACTTGTTCTAGCCCTTACATTTTTTTGGCGGGTTTAGCGAAAGAAACCAGCAGAATTAAGTTAGGTGTTGCCGTGACACCTTTGCACCTTGTTCATCCTGTTCAATTAGCCGCTGATGCATTAGAGCTAGATGCTTTATCTGGGGGCAGATTTGTGCTTGGTTTGGGCAGCGGGGTTGATAAGGCAGCCTTTAAAAACTTTAATATGACTTATCCAGATAGCTCAGAAAAGGTTATTGAGGCTTATAAATACAAGTTAGATGTTTTTACGCAAACGGTTATATCCACCCTCTCATCTGGGCAAAAGAGTATTGACCAAAAAATAGGTGAATCTAATTCGCTGAGTCTTTCTATACCCACGCATGCTGATTTTTTAGATCGCATTTATTTAGCTTCAGTTCGTAAAGAAACGACTATTCATATTGGTAAGCATGGGTTTAATCTTATGATTTCTCCCTTTGAGTTTTTTAATAGCACGCACAATGATCTTACTCAAGCGATTAAGTTTTATCGTGAAGGCTTTACTCAAGCTGAGCAAAAGCACAGTTCAGGAAAAGTGTCTGCGTTAATTAAATGCTGTATTGGGCAAAATCCAGGTAAAGAACAGGTGGCAAAAGTTTGCTTCAATTTTTTCAAAAATACGCTTAATTCACTAGAAGGTGAGAAAAAAGTTGATTTTTATGAGTTGGCAAAACATAAAAGCCAAGGTATTTTTGGTTCAAAAGATCAGATTAAAAGCTTTATGCATATGTTATCTGAGGCAGGTGTGGATGAAGTGATTCTCATGATGACATTAGGGAATATGCCTAGCTCGATTGTTGAATATGGTATGGAAGCGGTAATGAGTGAGATGAGTTAAATTCCAGATTAATAACACGCACTGTATTTTCATTGACTTCAGTTTCAGAGCCATCAGTGCGCTGACGTACAGACCCCCCAATTGATTAATCTCAAGATAGTGTTGCAAACCTGCATAACACTCATTTTGAGGACATTGATTAACAGGTAATTCTCTAGCTGTCGTTGGTGTGTTACCCGTAACGGGCAATGAAAATTTTTATGGCGTAGGTGCGAATTTTCATTTTAATAAAACCATTGCTCTGAAGGTTGAAATGGAGCGATATAAAGTTGACTTTGATGCAGGTGCCGGCATATACCCAAAGCCATTGGAATCACGGTGAGGCGGCAAGCAAGTGAACCCCATGAGCATAGACAAACTATGTGATTGGAGTGAGCGAGTGCAGCCAACAATGCCGTGTTTTCAATGGCGAAGGGTATAGATGGCAATTCCAACGTTGATGTTGCAAACGTTGGAATTGCCTTTAACTACTAAAATCTGCTTTGTTTAAGTTCTAACTTTAAGAGCTTAAACATGCTCGTTATAAAACTCGGAAGAAAATAGCTTAATTTTTTTCGGGGGAAGATAGCTTAGTAGGCGATCCGTTTCTTTCTTAACAACGGCATAACACTCACAGCTTAATTGTTCGAGTTTACGCCGATCCAGCACGGTGATATGTCCTCGACTGTAGTCAATGACGCCTAACTTCTGTAGTTTTCCGGCCGCGTCTGTAACGCCTTCTCGCCTCACACCCAGCATGTTTGCAATCAGTTCTTGGGTCATGGTGAGTTGGTTGCTGGATAATCGATCAAGAGAAAGTAACAGCCAGCGACATAGTTGCTGATTGATAGAGTGGTGTCGATTACAAACGGCTGTTTGTGCCATTTGTGTGATCAGCGATTGTGTATAACGCAGCAGCAGAATCATGATTTCTCCGTGACGATTAAACTCATCTTTTAAGTATTGCCCTGGTAATCGGTAGGCATAACCTGCACTTTGAACAAGCGCACGGCTCGGCGTGCTTTCGCCCCCCATAAACAACGCCACCCCGATTAACCCTTCGTTACCAACCACAGAGATTTCTGCAGAGGCGCCATTTTCCATGACATATAAGAGTGAAACAATCGAATCAGTGGGGAAATAAACATGGCGCAAAGTATCGCCTGATTCATATAAAACTTTGCCAAGGGGGAGAGGCACCAGTTCAAGCGAGGGAAATAAGCGATTTTGAATATCAGTCGATAAAGCCGCCAGAAGATGGTTTTGTTTTGGCGTATGTATTTCAGACGTCTTATAGATTTCAGACATAAGAGAAACTCCTTTTCTATGGCCAAAAATTCACCAGCATTGAGCATGAAAACACGCGCTAACGTGTTGAATAGGCTAACTAAATTGATAATAGGTGACAATAGTGGCATGGGTAATCAGCCCTGTATTTAGGGGTATTAATTGGGCGTAGAAAATACCTCATCTTAGGTGCGATATCGAACAGAATGCATCCTGTTATTGAGCTCACTCTAATGAGGATAGAGCAATCGCGCTTAATCTCGTTAATGTAAATAGTGGGGGAGTTAATATGCTCGAAACAGTTGCAATTGTTTTAGTTCTTCTGTGGGCTTTAGTGACCTGCCCTGACAATAGTAGACACGCCCACTTCAAGCATAGGCCTGTTGTTTTCTGAATTTTTGTACAAAAACAGCAGGTGCTATATTGCCAAGGCGCGAGTGCCAGCCGCTCGACGTAAACGAGCAATTCTATCTCTTGCCACATAAAACCTTCCTTTGCTAACTCAGCCTGTAGGCGCTTTGCGCCGTAACTAAAGCGGGTCTTAGTATGTGCCGCCGGTATTAAAACGGCTATCCGTTCATTTTCCTGCGCTGAGCCATAAAAGGTGTATCTGTTCATCTCTTTTTTACTCATGCTATCCCCTGCTGGACTAAACTGTAATAAACAGGGCGTGTCCATCAATATCAGGGTGCCTCATTTAATAGCGCGCTATTTACATTTCTATTAGCGAGCATTTCTTGATAGGCTATTCGCCACTAACTTACGTTTGTATATATTTTTTTTGCATTTAAGCGAGCATGGTAGACCAAAATATAGAACAGCTCATTGCAATGGAAAGCAAAAATTAACGACCACTCAGGGATGGCAGCCATCACAAACCGGAGTGAACTTTGTTATGACAAACTCAATACCCCCTGGGCAGCAGTCTGCCAATAGCGTCCAAAATCGGCCAGTGGCCCCATCCTTTCGTCAGAGAATATCGGCTCTTTGGAGCAGAATAACTTGTACCGACGCCACAGCAGTAGTTCCGCGGGCTAGCAGCTATAGTCATTCAATGCGCGCTTCAAATAACGGCGCGCCTCTGTTGAGGCAAACTGAAGGGCAGGTGGCGGGGGGATTGATTACCAGTCAAAGCCCAGATGTTCTGGTTCAACGAGATGCCATAGAGGTGCACGACCTGGCTACTCATCAAGACAATCAAGTTGCTCTGAGGCAAACTGAAGGGCTGGTGGCGGGATTGATGACCAATCTTCAAAGCCCAGAGGTTCTGGTTCAACGAGATGCCATAGAGGCGCTGTTAAGCCTGGCTGGTCATCCAGACAATCAAGTTGATCTGATGGGCACTCCAGGGCTGGTGGACCGATTGATTGCCAAACTTCAAAGCCCAGATGTTCTGGTTCAACACTATGCCACATTGGCGCTGTTAGACCTGGCTAATCATCAAGACAATCAAGTTGTTCTGAGGCAAACTGAAGGGCTGGTGGCGGGATTGATGACCAATCTTCAAAGCCCAGATGTTCTGGTTCAACGAGATGCCACAGGGGCGCTGTTAGACCTGGCTGCTCATCAAGACAATCAAGTTGTTCTGAGGCAAACTGAAGGGCTGGTGGCCCGATTGATTACCCATCTTCAAAGCCCAGATGTTCTGCTTCAACAATATGCCACAGGGGCGCTGTTACGCCTGGCTTCTCATCAAGACAATCAAGTTGCTCTGAGACAAGCTGAAGGGCTGGTGGCGGGATTGATTACTAATCTTCAAAGCCCAGAGGTTCTGGTTCAACAATATGCCGCAGGGGCGCTGTTACGCCTGGCTGCTCATCAAGACAATCAAGTTGTTCTGAGACAAACTGAAGGGCTGGTGGCCCGATTGATTACCCATCTTCAAAGCCCAGATGCCCTGGTTCAACAATATGCCACACGGGCGCTGTTACGCCTGGCTACTCATCCAGACAATCAAGTTGCTCTGAGGGAAGCTGAAGGGCTGGTGGCGGGATTGATTACTAATCTTCAAAGCCCAGAGGTTCTGGTTCAACGATATGCCATAGAGGTGCTGTTAAACCTATCTGTTCATCAAGACAATCGAGTTGCTCTGAGGCAAGCTGAAGGGCTGGTAGAGGGATTGATGACCAAGCTTCAAAGCCGAGATGTTCAGGTTCAACGAGATGCCATACAGGCGCTGTTAAACCTGTCTGGTCATCCAGACAATCGAGTTGATCTGATGGGCACTCCAGGGCTGGTGGAGGGATTGACTGCCAATCTTCAAAGCCGAGATGTTCAGGTTCAACGAGATGCCATAAAGGCGCTGTTACGCCTGTCTGCTCATCAAGACAATAAAGTTGCTCTGATGGGCACTCCAAGGCTGGTGGAGGGATTGATTACTAATCTTCAAAGCCCAAATGTTCTGGTTCAACAATATGCCACAGGGGCGCTGTTAAACCTGTCTGGTCATCCAGGCAATCGAGTTGATCTGATGCGCACTCCAAGGCTGGTGGAGGGATTGACTGCCAATCTTAAAAGCCGAGATGCCCTGGTTCAACGATATGCTACACAGACGCTGTTACGCCTGTCTGCTCATCCAGACAATCAAGTTGCTCTGAGGCAAACTGAAGGGCTGGTCGCGGGATTGATGACCAATCTTCAAAGCCGAGATGCCCTGGTTCAACGATATGCTACACAGACGCTGTTAAACCTAAACGCACTTCTAAATTATGCTCAAAATACACATACAGCATCCATACATAGTTCTGCCTCTGCAAATGCTAAATACCTAAAAGCAAAATTTGAATCAACA